>JBAULJ010000069.1:0-4953 GCA_049578125.1 Halobacteriota archaeon | reverse complement strand
GTCGCGCACGTGTCTTCAGAGACGAGAGGTTTGATGACGCGTGAGGTCTTCGCCAAGCTGGCCATGACTATGGCACGATGAGTGTAGCTTTTCGACGGAGGGGCGTCTAGCTTGCCGCGAATCGTGGATTGCAAGACCTTCACGTTCATAATATATGAATGATTAGAATCAATTTATTTAAACGTGTGGTAGTAATGTTAGATCGACTGGAAAACGAGATAGAAATGCTTGAAAGGCACCTCGAAGTTTTAAACGCAGTCGTTGTCGGTGAGCCCATTGGGATTTCGAAGTTGTCAGAAATGACCGGGCATTCCAAGTACAAAGTGCGCTACTCACTGCGAATACTAGAGCAGGAGGGCTTGATTAAGCCATCACCTTACGGAGCAATTACGAGCGCTAGAATTTCAGAATTTGTTCAGAACTACGAGCACCTTCTAGATCAGTTTCTGAAGAAACTAAGCGAAGTCAAAGCCAACTACAAGATTAAGAAGGACTGAATCTCAATAGAGGCCCGTAACGAGCGTTACTCGTCGCGCAAACGGTTCTACGACCTCAAAGTTTAAGTAAAAAAACACACTAGAGAGATGTGAAGCCGCCATAACTCAGTTGGTAGAGTGCGTGGCTGTTAACCACGATGTCACAGGTTCGAGCCCTGTTGGCGGCGTCGGAGGGCCTGTAGCTTAGCCAGGTCAGAGCGCCCGGCTCATAACCGGGCGGTCACCGGTTCAAATCCGGTCAGGCCCACCTCTAAGGTTTTATGGCTACAAAAGGGCCCCTGCACTAGAGCCGCGCGACAGGGGCGCCGCAGCCAGCCAGGTTGCAGCCGTGCGCCAATTTCGCTTTTGCTCGAAATAATAACCGACTTGAACGGAGCTAATTGGTCTGCCGCCCGTTATTGCGCCGCGATTGGCTTTCTGGCTCGTACGAATCAAACGGCACCGAGCCAAATAAATATGAGACTAGCCATAAGGCATACGGCACGGCTGGATCGCCGTCATATTTGACCGGCGTTTTCGAACGCATTAAGTTGAGCAGCGTGATCTATGTGAAGTTCGAACAAGTTATGAACAATGTGGAAGAGGCCGTAACCGAAGATGAGCTAGCTGCCCTCCTCGATGCTGAGACAAACATTACTGCTTATGCCGGTTACGAACCCAGCGGGCAACTCCATCTTGGGCACCTCCTTACGGCCTACAAGCTCATTGACCTACAATCGACTGGCGTCGACGTTATCGTGCTGCTGGCAGACCTACACGCATACCTAAACGAGAAGGGCACGATGGGCCAAATCCGCGAGTGGGCGCGCCACTACCAGAAGTGCTTTACCGCCCTGGGCCTTGCTGAAGGGACAAGATTCGTGCTCGGGAGCGATTATCAGCTCGAACCTGACTATACGAAGCTGATTCTAAGACTGGCGAGGCACACCACGCTGAACCGGGCTCGGCGCAGCATGGATGAGGTGTCAAGAAACGCAGAAGACCCGGTTGTGTCACAAATGATCTATCCGCTTATGCAGACGGCGGATATAGGGTACTTGAACATCGACATCGCAGTCGGTGGGATCGACCAGCGAAAGATTCACATGTTGGCACGTGAAGAGCTCCATTCGATGGGATTTCAATCTCCCGTTTGCATACACACGCCAATTCTCCTCGGCCTCGACGCAAATAAAATGTCCTCGTCTAAGGACAACCTGATTGCCGTCGAGGACTCACCTGAATCTATCAAAAAGAAAATTGACTCCGCTTATTGTCCGGCACGAACTATCCAAGACAATCCCGTCCTCCAACTATATCGGTACTTCATCTTCCCCCGATTTCAACAAGTTGAGCTTGAGCGACCGAGACGATATGGCGGTCCGATCGGTTACGAGGAGTTCTCCAAACTCGAGATGGATTACACCGCCGGCAAACTGCACCCCCTGGATCTCAAAAACGGTGCAGCAACGTATATCGAGCGAATCGTCGGGCCGATTCGCGGCGTGTTATATAGCGACTAAGTCCGTTGCCAAGAGACAAGAGGGGCCTGCAGCTACATTACGAACGAGGTGTTTCTCTGGGCGAACAACAAACGAAGGTGAGGCTGCCTCGAATAGAGCAGGGAGATCCTCGGGATAGTGGAGAGCATGCTCGGCACAAACAGGGTGAAAGTTCGTTCAATGGATGACAAAACTCGCATGCGAAGGATTCCGGGGCAAAATGAAAAAGCGGGTTTGGCTGCGTGCCGGAGATGCCATCATTATGGTGCCTTGGACTTTTTAAGGCACAAGGCAGACATCGTATGTCGGGGGCAAGCGACACAAGTTGAGTGGCTGAAGAAGATGGGTATTTATAGTAACCGCAGGGAGTGCCGCGCCGCCCCCGGTCTATCAAATGGTTGATGACAGACGTGTTTAACCTGATTGAAAAAAAAATTGAACGCATCGAACGAGACGTTGACAAGCTCCGCGTTCGCGACAAGGAAGCAGACGATTTCAAGGTGCGAGAGGAGGTATTCGACGAGCCTACCCTCAAAGCTCTCTATCGTCTCGCAAGCAGCGGACTGATCCAGGCGCTCGGTGGGGTTATTTCGACGGGAAAAGAGGCGAACGTTTTCCACGCGTTGGGGCCCGACAAGCGAGAGCTTGCGATTAAAATATATCGAATCAAAACGAGCGACTTTAAGGCAATGCAGGATTATATTTTAGGCGATCACAGATTCGCGCGCGTCAAAAAAACCAAAAAGGACGTGGTTTTTGCGTGGACAAAAAAAGAATTCCGGAACTTGACGCGCGCCTTGAAAGCGCGCGTTCGCGTCCCCGAGCCGCTCAAGTATAGAGAGAATGTCCTCGTCATGGAGTTTATGGGAAAAGATGGCGTTGCTTTTCCGCTTCTCAAGCAGGCGATAGACAGCGTAGAAAACGTCGAACAGGTATACCAAACGACGATCGAATTTATGAAGAGGCTTTATCATGATGCTCGCTTGGTACACGCTGACCTCAGCGAATACAATATACTAGTCGATCATAAAGGCGGCCCCGTGTTCATTGATATGGGACAGTCGGTGCTTACCGATCACCCTCGTGCGCAGGAGTTTCTACGCCGGGACGTCAGCAACGTGATCAAGTTCTTCAACGAATATGGATTCACAGCTTCGGAGATCGCGGTTTTAAGAGAGATCACTGAATGAAAGAATATCTCAAGATTCCCAAGGACCGTATAGGGGTCATCATTGGCACCCACGGGAGCACGAAAGCGCAGATCGAGGAAAAAGGCGAAGTGATGCTTGACATCGATAGCGTCGAGGGGACCGTTTCAATCGAAAGCGATTCACTCGGCATCTTAAACGCGACAGAGGTCATTAACGCCATTGCTCGCGGTTTTAGCCCGGAAAAGGCGTTCAGGATTTTCGAGGATGAACAAATAACCCTCGACATTATAGACTTATCGAAGGTCGCCGATACGCCAAAGGAACTAAAACGCATCTTGGGGCGCGTTATTGGAAAAGAGGGTAGAACTCGGGAAGCTCTCGAGAATCTGACTGGCGCGAACGTGTCAATCTATGGCAAGACAGTCAGCACGATTGGGTACGTGGATCAACTTCAGACCGTGAGAAAAGCAATCGAAATGCTCGCAGAGGGGTCCAAACACGCTGCTGTTTACAGCTTCCTTGAAAGAAGACGACAAGAACTCAAACGTTCCCAAATGGACTATCTCGAATGAACAATGCCGTCCACCAGAGAAGCATTCATAAGTCAGGCAACAGACGCGCTGCTCGAAGCTGAGACACGCCTGCCCAGCGATGTTACGAATGCCCTCATCAGCGCAGTCAAGGCTGAGACAAGCAAGCGGGCAAAAAAACAGCTAAAAGCGATTCTTGAAAATGTCAAGCTTGCAGCTGCTGCGGGCCTTCCCATGTGTCAGGACACCGGCATTCCAATTTTCTTTTTGGAGATAGGACAAGAAGCAAGCATCGATTTCAGCCTGAAAGAGGCGCTTGCGTCTGCCGTTCAGCGCGCGACCGACTTGATCCCCCTTAGGGAACACGCGGTTGACCCGATAACAAGAGCGAGCTCCGACGAACCGCTCTTCGATATCCTCTGTGATGTTTGTGACGGGGACGAGCTCTCTGTGGCGGTGCTCGTCAAAGGAGCGGGTTCAGAAAACGTAAGCGCACTGGCCATGCTCGAGCCGACGCAAGATGTCGTGTCGTTCGTCCTCAACACAATATGGGAAAGCGGCGGCAAGCCATGCCCGCCAGTTATCGTCGGACTTGGCATCGGCAGCACGTTTGACGGCTGTGCACGGCTGGCCAAAAAAACCCTGTTCCGATCCCTGGACGAAAAAGAAAGCGCGTTTGAAGCAGAAATCTTAGAGCAGATCAACAAACTCGGCATCGGACCAATGGGCCTTGGAGGCCGTACCACGGCTTTGCGTGTTTTTGTCGAAAAGGCCCCCTGTCACACGGCGATGCTCCCTGTCGCAGTGGCTGTCCAGTGCTGGGCAGACCGAAAAGCTCGATTCCGCATACAATTGTAGCAAGCAGCTTCTGGAAGTAGAAAACTATGTCGTCCGTACTGAATACCCCCATGCGCCCCGAGGACGTGCGCCCGTTTAAGGTAGGAGACGTTGTGTATATCAGCGGCGTAATCTTCACGGCCAGGGACAAGGCACACGTCAAGATGCTGTCTGATCCTCAACGCCCCTTCAGTTTGCACAATGCGTGCATCTACCATAGCGGTCCGCTTATCGTGAAAGAGGGGCTCGCATATCGCGTCATAGCCGCTGGACCGACGACCAGTGCGCGAATGAACGAGCTGACGCCCGCGATTGTGAAGCAGGGCGTGACCGCAATAATCGGCAAAGGAGGCATGTCGCGAGAAGTCGCCCACTCGCTTACTGGCCGGTGCTTCTATCTCGCTTTCCCGGGAGGCTGCGGAATATTAGCTCGAGAGAGGATCGAGGAGGTCTTGGA
>JBAULJ010000068.1:0-3197 GCA_049578125.1 Halobacteriota archaeon | reverse complement strand
ATTTTAATGCCGCAGAATACGCTGATTTCGCGGTTCGCTGGACTAGTGAGTCAGAAATCTGGGCTTGAAAGCCAAATACCATACAAGGGAGGAGTTAAATGGATCCGCAAATGATGGTAGAATTAGGCGCTCTGACGCTTGTTGGCGCTGCGGCCCTGATTGCTGGCGTGGCGGAGGATCTCGAATCCGATGTCGGTTCACAGAGTAACCCGAATTCGCAAGTGCAGCTAGCCCCCCAGATGGGTTATCTACACAGGCTCTATAACAAAGCGATTTCCGGTGAACCGGCTTCTTACCCGTTTTACGCAGCGATCGGAGCGGCAACAGCGCTATCGGTCTTGTCTGTCACTGGCAACGACAGTCTGATCGGCGTCTTCTTCGCTCTTGTAGCCGGTGCTTTCGTTACTGCATTGATACACGGCGTTTATGCCACGACGTCCTATATGGGCAGACTGGCAAGTCAATCGCGATTCGGACAACCTATCTACTTGGATGTCCTGCGAACGCACACGCCCGTGTTAATGGCACACGGCTTCGTAGCGAATTTTAGCGTCCTATTGTTAACGTGGGTACTAATAGCACAACACCTAAGTCCGTTCCCCTTTGTCGTGCTTGCATTTATATGGGGAATCGCTCTTGGAGGCGTAGGTTCCGCCGTGGGCGACGTCCACCTTGGAACCGATCGGTACTATCAAGACAGGCCTTACGGCTCTGGCGTCAACGCAGCCCATTCGGGCAGTGTGGTGCGCAAAGCCGAATCGGGCCTCAGGAATTCCATAGACTGCGCGTGGTTCTGTTCCAAATTCGGAGGGCCACTGACAGGGCTGGGCTTCGGCTTGGTCGTTTACTTGCACTTCTGGAAGGAAGTCGTTGTAAAGGACTGGTGGTCGGCAGTCGCTGGAATCATAATCGTCATGATCTTCGTTATCATGAACACGTACCTCGAACGCTACTCCAGACAGCGATACGGAACTTACAAAGAAGAGATAGAGGCGGAGTGATGCACGATGTTTGATCTTTTACTCTGGGTGTGGATAATACTCGGCGGGATTCTGATCGGTGCAGGCGTCCACTTTATCCCGGTCGGCGGCGCTCCTGCGGCTATGTCGCAGGCAACGGGCGTCGGAACCGGCACGACGATGCTTGCTGCTGCGTCAGGTCTCACAGGACTCATCGGAGCAGGCACCGCCTACTACACACACCCTGGAGATTTTGCGTACACCATAGTCCTTGGGGGATTGAGTGCAGCGCTGATGATTTCGGTTTTAGGGTTTATCGCAAACGTCATGTACGTTTACGGCGCAGGTGTGCCGCTCGCATCGGCTAAAGTGAAATATGACCCCATCTCGAAATGGCGTCAAGACTTATACGTATCGCGCGGTACTGAGGGCCACGGAACACCGATGGCAAGTTTCATCAGCGGTATCATAGGGGCGTTCCTCGCCGGCGCAGGCGGCGCGCTCGTGTACTTTGCGCTAGTCGAAACGTACAAAGCGATACCAGGATTCTCCGCGACATTCGGCGGCTATCCGGCCCCCTACTATGTCTCGCTCGCAGCAGCCTTCGCTATTGGGATATTCTTCCTCAACTGTGTGATGGCGTCGTACAACATCGGCGGCACGATCGAAGGATTCCACGATCCGAAATTCAAGCGTATACCGAAGTCGATCGCCGCGAGCCTTGTCGTGTCTGCAGTCGGCGGGCTTTTTGCGCTGCTTATAAGCGTCATGCTGCCAGGAGGGATTTGACATGGCTGAAGGCGAACAATCACCGCGTCGGTTGATGGTCATCGGTGTTATCGGTGCCCTTGTCGGCATCTATCTTGCCAACTATCTGAACAGTGCGACGGGCACCGCTTGGTTCTCGTTCATCGCTGCACTTGGCGCGATACTTGCAGTGTATTATGGAGCAGACGCGGTAAGGCGCGTTGCGAGCTACGGCCTCGGTACCGGCGTACCGTCGATAGCCATGCTGTCTATCGGAGCTGGTCAAATAGCAGTGCTGCTCGGTCTAGCAGTCGCGAAGAACTACGGCGTTGAAGTAGCAGGCCCTGTAATCGTACTCATTTTGGCGGCGATTATCGGCCTTGTCAACGGAGTGATGGCGAGGCGCGTTATCAAAATGAGCATCACCGTATTGGAAATGTCGATGACGGAAATCGCAATGGCAGCGTCACTTCTCATTCTCGGTTTCAGCACAGCGATCGCTGGGAGCTTCAAGTTCAACCCGATCATGAGCTACGTGGTTGCATCAGGGTTTATCATTGCGGTCTTTATCGTCGGCGGGATGGCTATGTTCCACCCGTTTAACGCGTGCTTAGGTCCCGACGAGAGACAGACGCGAACGCTCCATCTCGCGCTGGCGACAGGATTCATTGCGATGCTCGTTGCGGGAATCGCCGCAGGTGCGATCAACGGCGTGCAGGCCGCAGTGCCCACGTTGATAGTCGCGATCGCCGGTTGGGTCATCTACTACTTGCGGTTCTACGCCGACACGAAGCAGGATGCGGCGGCAATGCTGTCGACTGGCCTGATACCGCTGGAGGAGGAAGTCGCATGAAATTCGTTGACATGTCTTCTGACGTCGGCCTGCGGATGGATGTCGAAGAGTTTGTCATAGCGCTGGAGCGAACAGACCTTGTCTTCTACTCCTTGGAGTCCGTTGCGGCTCAAATTGAGGAGTATGACGCTCTAGCGGACGGCGTGGTAAACTCGCTTGCAGCGGACAAGCCGCTCATCGACACGTTTCCGGGCAGAGAAAAGGCGCATTACTGGGCAGGCATGTGGACCAACGCGTTCTACGGGTTCACTGTCGCAATGATTTTTCTCGCCCTCTTGAGCATAATCCTTCGCGTTAGAGGGGGGATGTAGCCGTGGCAGAAAAAGTTGCACCCGCGCCTAACTGGCCGATCGTCAAGGGAGATTTCTTCTTTGGAGATCCGGAGAGTCCCGTCGCGGTGGTGACCTTAGGGTCTCACTTCGGCAAAGTCTTCACTGACATCGGAGCAGCGATCGAGGGCACGGCGAAGACCGAGAACATCGGCCTCGAGAAGGTCATAGTGAACATCATCTCGAATCCGAATATACGGTTTCTGATCCTCTGCGGCTCAGAAATCATGGGTCACGTAACCGGGCAATCTCTCGAGGCATTATACAAGAACGGCGTTAAGGAAGGACGCATAATCGACGCGCATGGAG
>JBAULJ010000067.1:0-8327 GCA_049578125.1 Halobacteriota archaeon | reverse complement strand
GGTGACATTCGTTCGAAGCGCAGCCGCTGAAGGTCAACGATGTACTGGAGGCCTTGCAAGGGGTTGCGCAGATCGTGGCCTATCATAGCGGCGGTCTCACCAATTCCAGCAAGGCGTTCGGCATCTTTCAGCTGTGCCGTACGCTCCTCGACTAGCTCCTCGAGATGCGCTGAATACTGCGCGAGCTCCTCGGCATAGTGGCGAGCCGCGTCCTGTGCCTCAAGTTTAGATAGGGCGGTGCCGAACTCTGTAGCGATCGTGAGAAGGAGACTTCGCTCTTCAAGCGTAAACAAATGGGGACGCATGGCGTACAGCGTGAATTCCCCTATGAAGTCACCCTCGGAGAAGACTGGAAGCGAAACCGCACTACCCTTTATCCCGCAGCGAGCAGCGAGCGTGTCGGCAGAGAGTTCGTCGACGACGACAGGCTTTCCTTTCCGATGCACGCCTCTTACGTAGGGGTTGGCGTCGATTTCGATCAGATCGAGCGATTCGACAAAGGTCTGTGGTAGGTTATGGGCATAGCGCACCTGCAGCCGCCCCGCTTCGTTTTCAGTCGCGATGAATCCAGCAGCAAACCCTAGCCGCTCTATCGTCGTTGGTAGGGCTTGTCCAAACAAGGTAGGAAGGTCGCTCGCTTCGTTAATGACGTGGATAATGTCGTTGAGCACCGAAGTGCGCTGAGCATGCTCTTTCAGCTGGTGCTCCGCCTGCTTCCGCTCGGTGATGTCCCGTGCAGCTGCAAAAACTCCTTGAATCTCGTCCAGTTCATTCTTGAATAGTGTCGCGTTGTACAACACGTCCGTGATTCTGCCTGATTTGTGCCGAATAGCCAAGGGGTAGTCCCTGACAAAACCGTCAGTGAAGACCTGCCTGTAGCCCACATTTGCTTTTTCCGGCTCAGTGAAATAGTTGCTGAAGTCGCTTTCAATCAATTCTTCGCGGGAAAGGCCGGTCACCTCCTCAGTGGCCTTGTTGACATCGGTGATTTTTCCGTCAGCATTGATGGTGACGAGGGGGTCGAGACTCGCTTCGATAAGGCTTCTTGCATAGAGCGAGGCGGCGCGGAGTTTTTCTTCAGCCTGCTTCTGCTCGGTGATGTCCCGTGCAGTCTCGAGAATTGCCTCCGGTACATTCCGTGCGCCGTACTGCAACGTCCAGTGGCTCATGACCGTCACCACAACGCCGGCGCGAGTGGTATGTCGCAGCTCTCCCTCCCATCGTCCCGCGCGGAAGAGGTGGTCAGTGATGTCCTCAAGCGGGGATGGAAAGACGGTCTGCAGTAACGAATGGATCAGTTCCCCTCGTAAGTCGTCTTGCTTCCACCCGTACTGCCGTTCCGCACCCTTATTCCAATACCTGATATGCCCATCGAGATCAAAGATGATGATCCCGTCATTTGCCACGTCAAGCAGGGCGAGGCGCTGTTGTTCGTCAATGACATCGCGTTCCTCTGTCACGTCGTGCTTGAGCATGAGCACGCGCGTGACTGAGCCGTTCCTCGTTGCCACAGGATAGAGGGATACTCGAAAACGCCGTCCTTCACATAGTTCCTCAGCGTGCATTGGCGCGCCTGAGGAGACCACCTCTGTCATCCACTTCCGGCGTGCCTGCGGTGCATCGGCAGGAGGAGTATCGTACGCGGAGGTGCCGACGAGTGCGGCGGCGCTGGTGCTAAACCGCTTGACGGCTGCATCGTTAACGGCGAGGATGATGCCATCAGCGTCCGTGAGCAGCGCCGCGTCAGAAAAAGCGCTGAGAAAGGCTGACACCGTCTCGAAGCGCTCTATTGATCCATCGCTGCGCGGTTCGTTCACTGCCTTATCCCCAGCAACAACAGTCGGAATCGAATGTCTAGCCGCCAACAAACGTTAGCTTTCGCAAATATAAGGTTTCACCCGTGAAAAACTGCCGCAGCCTGCTGTTTCTGCAGCTTACAACGCTAAGGCTGCTTGGTTTGCTCCTTATCGCCCTTTTTTAACTGCTCGTAGAGTTCAGGGCCAACGCACTCTTTCGCGTAGGCGCACCAATGAATGCATAGGTTCATGTCGTTAAATACCGTTAACCCACACTTGCTGCATTTGACTTTAACGTCTGAAGAAAAAATCTCCACGTCTTCGCCGCACCGGGGGCACTTCTTGATTGTTAGGGTTGGCGTTCGTAAGTGCGACGTCCCAGGACAACTACCGAACAACGCTATCTCCTCTTCTAAACAAGCACACCTCGGTTCTCGCCTGCAAAGTGTGGGTCACGAACGCAAAAAAGGAGCGCTTTAACCGATTTGTATGCGCGCAAATGCACATAAAGTACTCCGTCGTGATTACCAAAGAAAACTAAGATCGCCGAGCGGATCAACATTCACCAATATCTCTTTCCCGTAAGGAACGCATCGACACCGCGCTTCTTGATTGTTCTGAGGTTCTTTATATGGGCATCTCCGTGCGTCAACGTGAGGAAACTAAGCTTCTCGCAGGTCTCAAAGTCAGCGCATTGCCAGCACCCCTGAAAGTCGCGCTTCCTGCAACAATTCCTGATCTTGCACTGCGGTGGCCCGCCGTTATCGCAGCACCCGCGTTTACACCGAAGCTTCACCATTGCCCCAAGGGTCTCGTAACACGGCTCATAGTTGGCGAATGGCTTGAAGAACGTGGCAAGCCCCGGAGCCACCCGCTCGAAATGATACTCGCGCAGCTTCTTACGCAAATCGCGCGCTAAATCAGCAATCTCTCCGGAGTGATTCGGACAGTCGTCGCAGTGAAGACCACAGTATGCTATCGAGCTTACGTCGGCTTTATTCGTACTCACGGTTCCACCCCTCTGCTCAATTCGTGCGTTTCCGATTCTATAAACTTGTTTCCTTGTTTTGCGCTTCGGCGGTGAACGCCGATGGGACAGGTCATATCGAGCATTACAGCCCGATAGTGCTCGCTTCCCAAGCTAATCTTAACCAGCTTTTCATCCCTCTCTATAACGGCTATTCGGCTAGCATAGCATCACAAAGATTGTAGCGCGAGGCGAATATGAGCTTTCTGGAAGCGTTTCGAAATAAATGCCCTGGCAGGAACTTATGAATATAGATAGCAGATAAGAGGATGTCAATCGTGGGTTTTAACACGGACAGGTGATTAAGATGGAAACCGCAAAGCAGACCTCTTTTCCGGACGTCACGAAGTTCCACGAGCACGTTTGTCCCGGGACAGTCATAGGATACCGTGCCGCAAAGATAGCGACACGGGAGTTTTCCTCTGAAAAGTCAGTCGACGAGGAATTGGTAGCCATAGTCGAAAACGACAGCTGCAGCGTCGACGCCATACAGGTTGTGACAGGCTGCACCTTCGGGAAGGGTAATCTTATTTTTAAAGACCACGGAAAGCATGTGTACACGTTCATAAACAGGAAGACGGGAGACGCGCTGCGAATCTCGCTGAAAAGTTCAGTTGATCTCGAGCACATGGATCCAGCGTGGAACCAGCTGCGCACAAAGGTTACAGCCGGATCTGCCACGCCGGAAGAAGAACAAGATTTCAGGAAGCGTGCAGATAGAATCGCTGAAAAACTCATGAATATGTCAGAGGCAGATTTGTTTGACGTCACGCGCATCGAAATCGCCGATGTTCCCAGAAAGGCACGGATATTTCGGTCGGTAACGTGTCAGAAGTGCGGAGAGTTGGTTTCAGAGCATAGAGTGCGACTGGAAAACGGAGAAACGGTGTGCATTCCCTGCTCCGCGGGATAATGTGATAAACATTTTCTGTCGAGCGAATGGTCGCTCACGGCCGCCGAGACAGACTGATTAAGATGCACACCAAAGCAGCTCGCCTATGACGCCACCCCAGCACAACTAACAAGCGCAATCGTGGCACACAATCACCCTGATAAGGTGGGCTCTATGCCGCTCCTGCAAAGGCTTTTAGACCTTAACTCAAATCTACTGTTATGAACGACGAACACCTCACCACGAATCAAGGTGTCCCGGTCACCGATAACCAGAGTTCACTAACCGTCGGTGAGCGTGGACCAGTCCTGCTGCAGGACGTACATCTCGTCGAAAAGCTTGCACACTTCGACCGTGAGCGTATCCCAGAGCGTGTCGTACACGCCAAAGGCGCCGGGGCTCACGGCTACTTCCAAGCGTACAAGAGCATGGCACCATATACCTGTGCGAAGTTCCTCCAAGAGCCAGAAAAGCAAACGCCTGTCTTCGTTCGTTTTTCAACGGTCGTCGGCGCTCGAGGCTCCGCCGACACGGCACGCGACCCGCGAGGCTTTGCGGTCAAGTTCTACACTAAAGAGGGAAACTACGACCTCGTGGGAAATAACCTGCCCGTCTTCTTCATCCGCGATGCTCTCAAGTTTCCCGATATGGTGCACTCCTTCAAGCCTTCACCAGATTCCAACATTCCGACGAGTTCCTCAGCAAATAGCCGTTTTTGGGACTTTATCTCCTTGACGCCTGAATCGACCCACATGATCGTCTGGCTGTTCTCGGACCGTGGGACCCCTAAGAGCTACCGGATGATGGAAGGATTTGGCGTCAACACCTACAAGTGGGTAAACGCGGCAGGGGAAGCTCACTATGTCAAGTACCACTGGAAACCGAAGCTGGGCGTCCATTCCCTCGACCGTAATGAAGCTACGAAGTTGGCGGGGACCGACCCAGATTACCTCACCCGAGATCTTTGGGATACGATCGCTAGCAGCGCGGAAGTGGAGTATGAACTCAACGTTCAGATGATGGATATCGCGAAAGAGCTCGAACAGGACTTCGATCCCCTCGACGCTACCAAGACGTGGCCTGAGGACAAATTCCCGCTGATGCCGGTCGGTAAGATGGTGCTGAATCGCAACCCGGAGAACTACTTCGCGGAAACGGAGCAGGCCGCGTTCTCTCCAGGTGCCTTTGTTCCGGGTATCGAACCGTCCGCCGACAAGCTCCTGCAAGGCCGCATCTTCTCTTATGCAGATACGCAGCGACATCGGCTGGGGCCTAACTACTTGCAGCTCGCCATCAACCGGCCGCACGTGCCAGTTAACAACAACCAACGTGACGGCTTCATGCAGTCGGGGTCGTTCCGGGGAGTGGTCAACTACGAACCTAACAGCCTAGGTGGAGGTATGCCAAACGAAGCGCCTTCCGGCCCAACGTCCTCCTATCGAGTCGACGGGGAAATCACTCGACGAAAGCTTAGCCTCACAAATAACTTTGCGCAGGCGGGCGCTAGGTTCCGGTCACTGGACTCGATCGACCAAGAGCACCTGATTGACAATATTGTCAACTCACTAGAAAAAGCCGACAAGCCAATACAGGAGCGCATGGTAGCTAACTTCACCAACGCAGATCGCGAATTAGGTACACGCGTGACTCAAGGGCTTCACTCCTAACCAGTCCCTACGCAGCAGATGCACAGCTCTCCGAAGAGCGAGCTTCGCTCTCATCAGCCGCCTAGCCAGCATCACGCTAGTTAGTATCCGACCGAGGGACCCTTTCGAGAGGGCAAACCCCTAGTTATTGCAGTCGTACTGCTAAACTCAACTTGGCAACCGGTGGTGTGGAGTTTTCGCTGTGGTCTTTTCCCTTCTTAGTCGCTCGCGCGAGAAGTTGCTGGGAGCGCTGCTTCGCGTCGGGGCGATGACACGAATCGTCGAGTTCAAGCAAATCCCCAAAGAGACGACTAAATTAACTCAATTTAACAATGTTTTTGAATTAAAAGGAATATTTGGCGGCCAAAAAATAGAGCTTAGAGCTTGACAAAGCTGCCTCCACTCAAACGACCTATCGCACTAAGAAGTGAGCGTCATTTGAGCAACACCACGTTTCCCATCCCTCGCCGCCTGCGCTCGATGAGGCCCCGGCTTTCCAGCCCGTAGAGCGCTCTGCTGACGTTGGATTTAGGAAGACCGGTCTTTTCGACGAGTGCGCTCTGATTGACGATTCCCTCGTCAATAATTGCCTTATAAAGGGTCTGCTCGTCGTTTTTGAGGGTTTTTGCAATCTCTTTCCATTGCTGTCTGCGTTCCTCGAGGATGACGCTACCGGCGGAAGCGGGCGCGGGCGCTGCAGCACCAATTGAATCGTGCAATAAGAGGTACATGCCGCTCACGCTCATCATGATCAACGAGGCAGCGATCTCAAGTACATCTATATAGGTGAATAGCCCCGGGGCCTGACTCAAAATGGCAGTATCCCCTTCAACGAGGATTTGCACCGGCGTAGGGTTAAGCAACTTGAACGCGAGCACGATGACCGAGGCGACAAAAACGACTGCTGCAAAAAGCGTCTTTCCAGTAATTCCCCCCGTCTCCATATATGTTCCTCGCTCAAGGCCCTGCAGCGATCGGTCAATCGTTGCAAGCCGGGCCATAGCACGTGCGCTGCTCTATCGAGATGACCTGCTCATGCGTAATATCGATAGTGATCTTGTAAAACTTGCCCTCGACTCTCAACACCAGGGCACCGTCGTTGTTGGGGTTTATGCCCGGTGGCACTGTTGGCCCTCTTATTAGGCCGATTCCCACTACGGCGTAGTTCTTTCCTGCGACGAGTCTCTGCACGCGTTCGTCCTTGTTTGCGATTGCGACAAAGCTTTTCAAGCGGGCTTCATGCTGCGCCAGCTGCGTAGCTCGCTGGTTGGGCAATTGTGACGCCTGCGGCGGCTTGACCACACTGATGTAATCACTACTGGTTCCCGTTATCGCCTTTTCTGCTCCGAGGGCGATGATGGCGGCCCCCGCCACGACCCCTAAAATGAGCAAAATGCTGAGCAACGCCAATCGTCGCCTTAGCGCAGCTTTCATTGTCTTTGTACCTCAATGCACGGTGCTTAAAAATCTGGCCACTCACTGGCCTAAATGCACGATTTTAATCAAGATTTGCTCTCGCTCGTCGGTTTTATCCATGCTCGTTCACGCTCAATATCCTTCCGGACGAGGCTACTCTCTAGTTCTGGGCCACTTGACTTCTTTCGCGCTTGGCTTCGTCGTCGTTCAACAAGCGCTTCTGAGCGGGTTTTTGACGGTTGCGAGACCACGCTTGAGGCCGCCTTAGCTGAAGTAATAGGGCAACGCGTCGTCAATTTTCTTCACGCCGACGACAGTTACGTTATAGCCTTCCTTTTTGAGCTGTGCCTGCAAGTTTACGTTCGGTATTGCGTTTTCGGAGAGCTGAGAATTCGTGCTAACAACAGTATTATCGCTCGGAACGACGATGACTCGAGCACCGCTTTTTGCTGCTGCCAGTGCTTTTAAGTAAACACCACTGACGCTGCTCACCGTTCCGTTGCCCCCAATAGCACCTGTGCCGTAGACGTAAGGGCTGGTCGGTTTCTTTGTCAGAGCCGAATATGCCGCGATGGTCATAGGAAGGCCAGCGCTCGGCCCATCGACCGCATCCACCCCCTTAGGCACGTGCAACACGAATTCGAAATCTCGCTGGCTTGTGTCGGCCTGAGCCCGTTCAGCTGCAACTTTTATAGCAGCTCTCGCCGTCTCCTGAAAATCAACACCTGTCAATGGTGCAGTTTCCACGAATACGTGACCAGCTCCGGGTTGCGTGTAGACCGTGACGTCAGACACAGCGCCCCGGTAGCTGTTACTGTCATTCACTTGCTCCACCGCGAGCATATGCGCTGTGCCGTTGCTTGTTCCGCCAGAGTTGGTCCCTAATGGAACCTGAGAAGAGTTGGATTGCGCATTGGGGTTTAAGTTAACGGTGCATCCAGCAGTAGCGACCGAAAATAACAGCAGAACGCACAGAATAGGCAGCACACGTTGCGGTTTCATAAGGTCAAGTCCTATCGAACAACACGTAGCAATCTTGCGTCGCTCATAATAACTTTTTGCCCAGTATCTCAGCTCGTCAATGCGAACGGCAGACCGTCCCGTGCCTACGACGCGCTTCTCTGCACCCGTCCCGCTTCCGTCTGCTGTAATGTGACTGTTTTTGCAGATCGAAAG
This sequence comes from Halobacteriota archaeon, assembly GCA_049578125.1. Classification (GTDB taxonomy): domain Archaea; phylum Halobacteriota; class Bog-38; order Methanoflorentales; family Methanoflorentaceae; genus Methanoflorens. The sequence goes on along the minus strand of JBAULJ010000067.1, from coordinate 374 downwards.
CTGTTATACGATAATCGTTTCACACTTGTCGCGACTCACTCCATCACGTACCGTTCGCCAAAAAAAGAGGGAATAAAGTGAGATGAGGCGGGGAGCCTTCAAAGGAGCTCAAGGGGGGAGGTATGGCACTCAAGCCCTCCGCCTCATCGTTTTTCTACGTTGTTTCGCTTGTTTGGCTCAATGTGCTCTGCAGCTTGTCCTTCTGGTCCTGTGGTAACTGATTGTACCAGTTGTTTTACGCTTCCTTCAGGTTGTTCTGCAGGGCGTTTTTCTGGTCGGTCGGAAGTTGCTGGTACCAGTTCACGACTTCATGCCTCACTGCTCTGTTGTGACAGACGGTGTTCAGGTTCTGATTCTGTTGCGTCTTGCCGAGC
>JBAULJ010000066.1:0-3126 GCA_049578125.1 Halobacteriota archaeon | reverse complement strand
GATCAAGAGGGGGGAAACAACCACGACTCCTTCAACAAACATCAAAAACCTAAGTCAATAAGGGGAATCTTAGATCGAAGAAGGCATCCAGATTAAGCCCCCAAAGACACAGTTGGCCTCAACCCTTGTCGCGCTATTCGACGACGGACGGGTGAAGCTTCCCAAAAGTTCGAAAGAAATTGAAGCGATGTCGAAGAGCTGCTCAACTATGAGATCCACGTTAGTGAAGAAGGGCATGACCAATACGGTACCTTTAAAATCGGAACCCACGACGACTTGGTCACCGCGGTAGGCTTGGCGTGTTGGTACGCGGAGCATTATAAACGGATCATGTTTTGGTGATGTAGCCAAACAGCAAACAGCACAAAAAAATTGGACAGAAGCTCTAAATTTCGCCTGAGTAGCTTTTAAAGAGTAAAAAATTGGCGGAACTAATTGCAACAACAAACAGAGTTGGTACCCTACAAGCGATTAATACGGGAAGGTCTTTTAGAAAAAATACTAAACCGACACATTAAGCTTAGAGTATGCTAAAAAATGCATGATGGAGGCTAGAAGCATAAAAAGCCGCGAGTTAGCAGAAGAAGAAACTAGTTCCGGAAAAAAAAGAATGCGGAATGGAGTCACTACATCAAATCTAGTCTTTAGTGCATACGTTAGTAAAAATGCAGAAGTTTTTCCAAAGGTCTTGAAGCTTCATGTTCCGAAAGGGTCAAAAGTAGCTGACGTAACCTTTGGAAAAGGCATCTTTTGGACTAAAGTGCCTAAAGACCATTCTGTCTTGCGGGGTCGGAGCCTGTATTAGGCTCCAATTGTCGAGCAGTTGATTGATAAGCTGGAGCAATATTGGTACAATCGAGCATCACAAGCTTTAAGGCAAACAAGATAAAATTTGAGAGCTTGATCTTTCAAAGGAACAATGAAAATTTTGAGCTGTGAATGTGTCAGATTCAATATGACGCATCCGTGAATCTATCATTCAGCTCACGTACGTTGTGATAACTGATGACCACTGACGACGAGTTCACAAGCCGCTTGATCGGTTTCGGGCTTAGCGAAAAAGAGGCACTGTTGTATCTGCACCTGCTTAAGTACGGCCCAAAGACCCCCTCTCCGCTCGCCAAATCGCTGCACACGTATCGTGAAGACGTGCACCGCACACTCACGAGTCTCATTGAAAAGGGCATGGTGCGCCCCTCGCTCGATTCACCCACAATCTACGCGGCGGTGGAGTTAGAGACCGCTGTCGAAGCCGTGTTCAAGAAGCAGGAGAGCGAGCTGCGTCAGATGGAAGCACGAAAGCGTGAGCTGCAGGAACTGGCAAAGCAACATCGTTTTCGGCCCTCCGACGAAGTTGCAACGTTTAAAATTGTCAAAAGTATCAAGGATGTACTCGGCGCGGCCTTACCCGTCTTCCTCTCAGCGGAAAAAGAGTTCTTGTGGGTAGTAAATCGTGAAGGAGTCGAGTTTGGCGACGCGTTTGGCATCCTTGAGGCAGAAAGAGAGTTCATCGAGCGCGGAGGACAATGCCGTGGCATCACCGATGTCACGTATCGAGTCATCGACATAATTCGCTCTCACTTGGACATCGGTGCTGACGTGCGCCACATTGGCGACTACCGTGGGACGTACTTCGCAATCTTTGACAAAAAGTACTGTTTCAGTGCGATCAACATCGATATTCAACATCTCAAACTCGATGAGCCGCTCAGCCTGCTCTACACCGATGATCCTGTATTTGCTGATTATCTCGCCTCAACTTTCGAGATGTTTTGGAAGCAGGCAGTTCCGGCAGAAAAACGAATCAAAGAGCTGTTGAAGGAAGGCCCTCCGCAGGCATAGAAAGCATTGGGGCGATGTGAGATTCTTTAAAACCCGAATTGTTTAACGCATTAGCGGTCAGCCAAGCACGCACTAAAATCTCAGAATTTAGGCTCAAGCTTAAAAGACACGCCTGCCCAGTATTTCATGTAAATATCATAAACTGAAGCAGGAAGCGGGTGCTTGTAAAGCCGCCAATCCACCCCAGAAACCCCATGCGTGAGGACGTAAGTTCGGTTTGACTCATTCGATTGAATGATATCATCATTTAGTCTGCAAACTTGTGAAGGTCTCCCGATCTAAATGAATTGCGCTAGGAGAGGAGGGTTTCATATTCGCCCGGCTCATTGTCTGTCTAGCGCGAAAACCCATAGTGCACCATGATTATTTAATCAGACGCAATTTAATCTTCAAGGAGGTAATCAAAATGTTGGGCGACTTGATATACGAAGGAAAGGGTAAAATGGTAGGCATGCGAGTGCTTGACGGCAATGGCACCTGGGAAGGAACGAGTCAGGAACAAGGTACGCTTTTCGGAATCGAATGTACAAGCACAACAACAAACGTGAACACGCCGCGACCGAACGGAACGCTGTATTATGAAGGACGCGGCATGACGTTGACAAAGGATGGCGATAGAGCTTCTTATACGATATCGGGAATCTTCACTCCGAAAGGGCGCCCGCCACTCGGCAGTATGCGAGGGGTTACTTTCTGGCGCACACAATCCCCGGCGCTCGCCCACCTCAACAGCATCGTCTCTGTTTACGAAGTAGAAATGAGCGAGGATTGGACCTACGGCGTGAAAGAGTGGGAATGGAAGTAAAGCTGTGAGCTAAAGCTTTTTAACTACGGAAAAAAAATGCGTGTCTTCCAATACTGCATATTGACGTCATACACCTGCTCAGGCAGCGGATGCTGTAGTGCGACCAGGCAACTCCTGAAACGCCGTGTGTCAAAATGTAAGCTCGGTTTGATTGATCCCAGTGAATGACGTCGCCTGTTCATAGAACTTTCTGAGATCGCCGCTATTCTCTCGCCCGTGCAAGAGGGGTTTGCAATCGACGATGCGCGGGCGAAAAGGTACGCAATGTTCCATCTTGGTCTTGTCTGGATGTGTCAACACACGTAGTCCCGGCTTTTTTCTTCGTACTGCTTCCTCGTTCGCATCAACTCTCACTTTTTTGCTAAACCGCCTTCCTTTATACAACTTGACGTTGTTACGAAGATCCGCAGCGGGATTCTTTTGCTTGCGATAATTCGGCTAATTTCAAAACTAATTTTATAAAAGACTCTGCATAATAA
>JBAULJ010000065.1:0-31133 GCA_049578125.1 Halobacteriota archaeon | reverse complement strand
ATTGCGTCCCAAGCAAACTTGAGAATTCACTGGTTCGATCGTATCTCGTAAAAGTTTTTATACATATTTATCTTAAACGTAGGGCTTAAACGTTTGGGCTGCGCGAGAGGCGCTTTGCACGGGATTTGCGCTTAGTCGCGCGCGGCTAATCACAACCATTAAGTGTCAAACACTAACCTCATTCATCCACCTCGGGTGATTCTTTGACGATCATTCGTGTTTGAAAATCAAGTTGGGCCCCAATTCATTCCAACCATCATCCACCGAAAGAGGCAGGTTTAACCCACTTAGATGTCTGTCATTGTGTTTACGAAACAGGCCTTTTGTCTCAGCTCTCGTCAAGTCGAGTCGCTCGATGTAGACGTTTGTGATGTTCACAATGCTCGGTGCCAGAACGCCCTGGCTCGGATCAAAAGGAGCCTCGTTATTGATTTCTCGTTCGCGTGTTGTGCCGTATTGTGGACCGTTTAAATCTATATAGCATAATTCAAGATGAGTCGCCAGCGTCTTCCTCAGTAGTTCTTCGTCTTTTTCGACTTCTTCTTCCAGCAGCAACGCCATACTGAGACGAGCGCTGCGGAATAGTGCGAAGTTTCCCTCTTTGATACTTTCCGATTCCTGTCTTTGATACGAAGCCCGCCGAATAGTATGCAATGCGCTATGCAATTGTTCTGGCCTCTCGCTACCATGTTTTTCTATTTGAGCGGCTCTTATCCGCTCGAAGCGTTCTTTATCACTATCAGGTAGCGCCTCAAGTTCGTAATTGATGGCCGATTCGTGTTCCATATCATCAACCTGTTCTTGCGTAACGAGTCTACGTGTTCTTCATTTGAAGAGGGATATGCAAAACTCGACTTTTACAGTTTATATATTCGCATTCTTGCTCAGGTTAACGCTGGCTTAACCTCTTATCTTCCTTGCGTCCGGCGCGTTTAATCGACGCTGCTAACGCTATGCGCCACAACACAAACACTGATTAGGTAAGCAAAGATATCGCCGTCTCAGCGAGACGGAGGTCACTTCGTCGTGGTTATGCTGACTGACTCATCAATCTAATAGCGCGACTCGACAAGTGCCTGAAAAGGAGGATAACAACTATAAGCGTGAAGGCCGACATAAACGACGATTATTATGTCTGCAGAAGAGAATAAAGCCGCCGTCCGCCACTTTTGGGAGGACCACTTGAACACGGGTAACGCGACGCTGTGTGAGAAGGACTTCGCTCCCGACGCCGTCAACCACGATCCCAACAGCCCCCCGATTCCCCCAGGCCCCGAGGGCATCACACAGCTCATCACGCTGTACCGCACCGCCTTTCCCGATCTTACGGCGACCGTTGAGGACATGATCGCCGAAGGCGACAAAGTCGCCTACCGCCTCACGTTTCGCGGCACACACCAAGGTGAGCTTATGGGCACGCCGGCGACGGGAAAGCAGGTGACCTATACGGGAATCGGCATCGACAAGGTCGTCAACGGGACGATCATGGAGATGTGGCTCAATTTTGACGCTCTCGGCCTGCTGCAGCAGGTGGGGGCAGTTCCCTCACCCGGGGCGATGGCAAAGAAGGCAGCGTACTATTACAAGGGCAAAGAGGTCAAAGGGCAGAAGTAGCTGTCACAAGCTATCACTCATTCAGCTCCGTCAGTGCGTTATGCCAAGTGAAAAAGCGGCAAAAGCTTAATTTGAAGCACAGGCCTCTTGCTTTGTAACCTCCGATATGAACAAGGAAGGGACAAAGGTGAAAAGATATCTGCTCTTTGTGATAGTTGTCCTCGTGGCTGCGCCGCTGCTCGTTGCTGGATGCGCCTCAACCTCGAATCCTAGTCCAAGCCCGAGCCCAACCACGGCGACAGTGAGCGCCACGACGACTGCAGCTACGTCGACTGCGAGCACAAGCACAGCAACGTCCAGTGCTAGTCCGAGCGTAAGTGCTGGGTCACAAACAGTGGCGATACCGGACTTTTCGTTCCAGCCGGCGTCGCTGACGATCCAAAGAGGGACAAGTGTCACCTGGCGAAACGACGCCTCAGTATCGCATCAAATAGTCTCGGACACAAACGCTTTCAGTTCACCTGTTCTGAGTCCAGGCGCGAGCTACACGCACGTATTCGATCAATCAGGCACGTATCCGTATCACTGCGCCATACACCCCTCCATGACGGGGACCATTACAGTGCAATAATGGGAAGATCGAGACGGCCTTTCATGATCCGTAGATTGCGCGGGAATCAATATAGTGAGTATGAAGAAACCCCCCATTGGATTTCAGTGGGGGTGACAAGAACACAGGCTAGGTGATGCAATGGGTGAATATGAGGATGCCCTCAAGGATATCGAAGAGACCTTTGGTATTGTTCCGGGCTTTATGAAAGCGCTCCCCCAAGAGGTACTGGTGCACGACTGGCCGTTATGGAAGAAGTACAGCTTGGGGCAGACGGCCATTCCCGGCAAATATCGCGAGCTGGGCGGATTGGCAGTCGCCGCAAACATAAAGTGCCCGTATTGTCAGCTGATGCACACAGCAATGGCCCAGTTCCACGGCGCGACGCAAGAAGAGCTCGCTGAGGAGTACTACCTCGCAAGCCTTACCGCACGATGGAGTGCGATGATTCACGCACAGAACTACGACTGGGACACCTTCGCCGAAGAGGCCAAGCAGATGGGAGAGGGCCTTCAGAAGAGAGGGAGCAAGTAAGGTGCAAATCAACATCTCCCCAGTACTTCATCTACGCATCATACGCGTGCTCAGGCAGCGGATGCTTGTAGTGCTTCCAATCGATTCCGCTGCACATTGTGCGCCAAGATGCACTTTACGATTGATTGGTCAGAACGTCGCTCAGCGAAGCGGAGGTCAATACGTTAATGGCGCATTCGGGAAAACTGCAAATTCAGGGCCGTTTCTTCAAAGATTAGAATAACTCTCAGGATTATTAGCCGCACGTCACAGAAATAGTTAAGCGACTGGACGGGGACAACGCGCGGCAACAACAACGAGGGTATCTCGCAGGGCCTATAACGTTGGGATGCGGTTCGTGAGTTCGGCCCAGTCGCTGCCGATGGCCTTTTTGATGTGTTCCTTTACCCCGGCGAAGGCAGGTGCGGGCATCATCATCTGCCAGATACGGGTCATGTTCTCACGATCGTCCTGCCCCATCAGCGGGAATAGCCACGCCACCAGTTCCGGGAACCGTTCCTGGGGAACCGTGCTGGCCATGATACCAACCGCCTTCCCTTGCTCGGGCAAGGAGACTCGTTCCTTGAAAATCCGGTAGAGGTGGGTATCTTCTTTATCCAGGTGGATATTGAGATGAAAACGGAACGCAGCGGTGGCCCGGGCAGTTTTTAAAGGGTCTCGTGAAGAATACGATTTACTCAGTTCGTCAAATGCCGAGTCCAGACCACGGTGGTCTTTCACATAAGCCTCAGCAACCAAAGGGGCGACATTCTCGAGCACGGGGAAGATAGCTAACTCCTCTCCATGGGCATGCCAGACCAATACTTCGTTGAAGAACCGGAAGCGCTCGACGGTGGCGGCAAGACCCTCTTTTCCCCTTGCTGAGTCCAACGCTGCAGCATCGATATGCTCCATGTCATTCCTGAACGCGTTGTGAAACGCCCGTATTGCATCTATAGGTTCTGCCATGATAATTCCCCCTGTGTTTTAGTTATAAAATATTGCCTGTCTGAATGGTGCAGATCCCATTCCGAGTTGCTCTAATGCAGGGGGCCATTTTTTGATCGCCACTAAGTCAGCCGACCTATGAGTAGCTGCTTGCACCGCAGCGGGAATTCTACGCGGCATCAGCGCATTTCGCCGGCACTCGGCGTCAGGACTCCCCCTTGTTACTTTTTGCTTGCGTTTGTCGGAGAAGTTTCTAATCCCACATCGCAAACACTTCGCCGAGTTTCGCAAACGGCATTATCGGATAGGCGTCGGTGTGGAAATTCGACAACCACCTTGCCGAGAACCTTTTAGATATCCACTGGCGCATCAGTGTTGATAAGGAAGAATCCCCTGCGCGTGCCGGCAAAGGCGCCGCTCGCTTCGACCTTCCCCGATGCTATAATCCGCTGTATTTCCGGGCCTAACTCACGCCGGACGCGAGTGTCATCAGGGCCGACTACGGTCTCGAGGACGCGGATCATCACTAAGAACTGCATTAGCTACGCCTCCTTTGTTCGTAGGAGCCTTCTGTGGTGAAAAAAGTCTTCCTCAAAAAAACGAAGGCGCGTCGAGATAAACGCGGGAAAAACGCTGGTATGTGAGCTCGGCACTTGTTCTTTGCACTTCGATAACTGAAATCGTGAGTTAAACTTGACACGACAAAAGGGCGTTGTCTGCCGCAACACTGAGCACCAAAAGACAGACGCTGACAACAGTAATCGCTAGCAGACTCCAGTTCACATGTACGTGTATTTCGAGCGTTGTTAACTACTTTTCGCTGTACCCGTGAAGTGGCACCATATTCGCCCTTTTTTGCGACAAGAAAAAGAAAAAGCACTTTCGAGCACATCAACGGTCCAGAGGCCGCAACATAAAGGGCACCAATTCACCCTTGTGAGTATCGCCCTGGCTTTCGGCTCGTTTAGTCTCTAACCGGAGTTTCCAATCAAGTAGCCACCAAAACCGGTGACCCAGAGCACTGATGGATAAACGATCCATCGCTCCGCCCCTCCGTTGCCAATGACCGCAAAGACGGGGTCTGCGTCTCCATAGGCGATGTTGAGCAAGAGGCCTGCTAATGCGATGCTGCCGCCTAGCCTTGGCGATCGGCCAATCCAGGGGTCTTTCTCGGCAACAGAATCAAAGGGCGAAAAAGTGTGTGTGCAGAATTTCTACGTCTCAGAGCCATGCCTAGATAGCTACACGCGTAAAGCAGTGAGGGCGTCGTTCGCTGACAACAAAGAGAGCAGGGGTGGCTATGCAGCTTTGGGAGACATCAGTCGCTTACGTACCTCTTCCAGTACGAGGATCGAAAGACAGACGGCGAAGACGTACGCGAGCTCAGCGGGGCCAACTGGAACCGTCCGAAAAGCAAACTGCAGCGCCGGAAGGTACACGACGGCGAGCTGTAGGGCGAGGGCCAGCGCCACTGCTATGATGAGATAGCGGTTGGCGAGAGCGCTCCTGTGTAAAATCGAGCGCTCTGATTTGCAGTTGAACGCGTTCACGAGTTGAAAGATCGCGATCGTGAGGAACGCCATCGTTATCGCCTGCTCGCGGTTGGTGGATAGAACGTCAACATAAAGGAGCAAGGTCCCGACGCTAATGATGGCGGCCATAAATGCGATCCGCTGACTCATGAGCTTCGATATGATGCCCTCGTTCGTCTCGCGCGGTCGCCGTTCCATGACATCGCGCTCCGCCAGCTCCAACCCCAGTGGAATGACGCACACCCCATCGGTCACGAGGTTGATCCATAGGATCTGAACCGGGTACAGGGGGAGCGGCAGGCCGATTATTATCGCCGTGAAAATGAACAGCAATTCGGCGATATTGGTCGAAAGGAGGTACAGAATCACCTTCCTGATGTTTGCGTAAATTCTTCGGCCTTCGCTCACCGCTTTAATTATCGTCGCATAGTTGTCATCAGTGAGGATCATGTCAGCCGACTCTTTAGCAACGTCGGTTCCACCCCTCCCCATAGCTACTCCGATGTCAGCGCTGATGAGCGCGGGAGCATCGTTGACCCCGTCGCCGGTGACGGCCACGATGTGTCCCTGATCTTTGAACGCTTCGACGAGCCGGCGCTTCTCAAGGGGTCGTATGCGGGCAAACACCGACACCTCATTCAGTGATTTGGCAAGCTCAGCGTCAGTCATGGAGCTTAGTTCATCGCTCGTCAGTACGGCGTCCGTCTTATCCGTGATGCCGAGCTGGACGCCGATGGCCTTCGCCGTGTGGGGATTATCCCCGGTGACCATGACCGTGCGAATGCCCGCCCTCTTGCTCACGTTGAGCGCGTCTTTCACCTCTGGACGTGGCGGGTCTCTCATGCCAACGAGGCCGAGAAACGCGAGCCCCGTGAGAGATTCGTCGTCCATCATCGCAGTGCTACTTGAGCCGGCATTCGTGCGCTGATTGGCGGGGGCAACGTCACGCGAGCCTGCCGCAAGCACCCGCAAGCCATTTGCTGCCATTGTTCGGTTCGCCCTCAAGATCTCCTGCACGACCGTTTCGTCGATGATCTTTGTCGTTCCGTTTATGAGTATGGTCTCACAGCGGGCGATGACTGCCTCTGGAGCCCCCTTGACGTAGATCCGGTCGCTGCTCGCGGCAGCCATGTACTGCCTCTCGGGATCGAAGGGAATCTCATCAACGCGCGGATATGCGCTATCTAACGCTCGTTTGTCAATGCCTGCCTCCGCGGCTGCTGCGAGGAGTGCCAGTTCTGTGGGATCACCAATGGCGCGACCGTCGGCAAGCTGCGCATCGTTCGCGTACGCCATCGCTGTCAGGAGATCGTGCACGCTCTCGTCTGCTCCCGTTTCCGTCCCGGCCACACCGTAAACGACGGCTCCAGCGTTTTCGTCCGCGACCGGGATGCGGCCCCGGCCTGATACGTACAGCTCTTCAACGCGCATCTCGTTGAGCGTAAGCGTCCCGGTCTTATCTGTCAGTATGACGTCAGTCGATCCGAGCGTTTCAACGGCTGAAAGACGTCGAATGATGGCGTTTTCCCCCGCCATCTTCCGAACCCCCACCGTCATGACCACCGTGATAGCGGCGGGCAGCCCTTCGGGTATCGCCGAAACCGCTTGGCTGACCGCAATAAGAAACATCTCAAAGATCGAAAAACTCCGCAGTATCCCTACGAGAAAGAGGATACCGACGATCGCGAGGACGAGAATGCCTATCCATCTTCCCAACCTTCCTAGATCCTTCTGCAGCGGCGTTTCTTCACGCTCGGCGCTCTGCACGAACTCCGCGATAGTGCCAAACTCAGTGGCACGCCCGGTGGCGACGACGACCGCCTCCGCACGCCCCTCAGTCACAACCGTTCCTGAGTACACCGTGTTAGACGTGTGAGGGCGCTTCTGTTTGTCCACCGTCACCGATTCTCCGGTAAGCATCGATTCGTCGACCTTCAGGGTCTTAACGGTGAACAACCGCGCATCTGCCGGAACCCGATCGCCGGCTTGAAGCAGTATCACGTCGCCAGGAACGATTTGCCGCGCGTCGATGACTTCGGACACGCCCGCTCTGACCACCGTGCTCTTGGGGGCGGCAAGTTCCTTCAAGGTCTCGAGGACGTTTTCTGCGCGGTTCTCCTGAACAAAGCCGATAATCGCGTTAGCCACCAGGATAAGCGCTATGACCACCGCGTCCACAATGGAGCCAAAGAAGAGCGTTATCACGGCGGCGATAATCAAAATATAAATGAGCGGGCTTTGGAACTGCCTGAGGAATACAAGGAACTTGTTCGGCTTTTTCCCTTGCGGAAGTTCGTTCGTTCCGACCGTCGAGAGGCGCTTGGCAGCTTCAGCTTGACTAAGCCCTTGCGGGCTTGAGCCTGTAACATTGAACGTGTCTTCTACAGTCTTCGCGTGCCAGTCCACAGGCTTCACGGCGTTAATGTGATTTCCCTCCGTCTCGTGCTGCACTCTGCCGACTCTCACCCTCGTTTATCACTTTTCGCTGGAGGTGAGAAACGCCCAGATGCTTAACGTTAAGTCCTGCAATGAGCCATACTTCTTTTGCGATTTGCTCGTATACTACTAGGCCTCGCTTACGCAGCTCCGGCCTGCGACGTTAATGCTCGAGCAGGCACGGAACAGCTAAGACAATCCTATGATTTTTCTTATGCGCATCTGACTTTGTTCGGGCTGATCTGTCGTATTGACCTCGTACGCTGTGACCCTCTTAAGAAGCGCCCCAAAAAACGCCTTGCGAAGCCTCCGTTTGAACGGAGTACCGACGAGCAAGTGTGGATTGAAATAGTTGTGGCGTTCAAGGATTGCCAATGCCTGGGCTGCTGTAAGCTCTCGAACGAACTCCTGATCGGTTGCGTCGCGTTTAAGAATAATCAGTTTGGTAAGCGTCGTCAAGGGCAGGATGCGTCCTTTCCCGATTGCTAGTCGAAGATCGACGACAGCGCGGCCTTCGCCATCCAACTCCGCGCGTTCGACCAGCCAGTCAAATTCGCTCCAGATCTTGGCGAGATCTGCGCGTATGTAAAAATTCTTTTCCGAGCTGTAGGCTAGTATGTCTCGCCCATAGACCCGCGCGAAGAACCAGTCATCTGAAACAACGCGCACCTCCGGACGCCTCAGCAAACCATAGGTGTGCGTCGTCTTTCCAGCTCCTGATTCACCGAGAATGCACACTCCTTGCCCCTTCAAGTCGAGGCAAGCGCCGTGAATGGAGTAGATATTGTGTTCGTCTTCAAGTACGTCTCCTGCAACGCTCAAGGCCAGCGACTTGATCCAGCCGTAGTAGTCGACGTTTAGAAGGAACGCGGTCTTTGATTGAGGGTCATAGCACACTCTGTTCTTCTCTTCAGCCGGATCGTTGACGACATAAAGGCGCCCGTGCGACCGTATGTTTTGTGACATGAAATAGAAGCTCTGGCCCCAGCGCGTTGCGACCGATTGCCTGTCGGTAAGGAGCTTAATACAGCACCCATAAACGTCCGATTTGACCTCGTACGGAGTCTGGGCACGGAATCGTTCTGCTATTTTCTCCTTGCGTTGGATCGGTATGAGCTTGATTGCGTAAGACATGTTCACGGCCCTCTTGCACCGGACACAAGGTAGGCTCCGCCGTCGATCTACCTATCGCTGCTGCTGGCAACTATGCGGGTTTCTGCATCTTGTTAGTATTAAGGTTTGTATTAGCGCGGACTCGATCGACCGGAGCGTCCCGAAAACCGGGCATGCGATACTATTAATCACCTGTTGTGAAGATATACTCCTCGATTAACAGAACACCGGCCATGGAAATCGACGTCAACATCGCAGCGCACGACCTGCTCTGGCGGAGTATGTCCTTGGGGAAGAAAAAGGCATATCGCGAAGCATACGGCGCCGCTCGAGATGAGCTCATTAATAGGGAGTTACAGCGCCTCATCGAAGCGGGCTACGCTGTAAAAAGCGGCAGCGATGTCGAACTAACGTCAGCGGGCAAAGATCTATACAAAAAAATGACGACGGTATGTAAGAAGTCGGAGTAACTAAGGTAGTGAGTCAACAAATGCGTCCTCGATCATCGGTTTAATGTCGTCGATCAACCGGACTGCTTCATCTTCAGACTCGACCCGGTGCACATCTACCCTGCCGCTCCTGTATAACGTGAGCGTGCGTCCCTCGTGGAAGAATCGTGCGACACCAAGCTTCTCCGAACACTGCGCAATGCCTTCCAAAAGTCTGCAGAGCGCATTCATGGAAAATCCCTTGTCAAAGTGCGCCTCGACGACCATTCCGCCGCCAACGCACGGCCTTACCGCTTTCGCGTCATATTTCAGATTCATCCCACTCTATATCCCACATTTGAGTCGCTGATCGCCACCTTTTCGCCGTTTAAGGCTTTTTAAGCCGTTCAGATGGCAAAAGCGTTACGTTGGCGTTGTCCCTTTGAGTTTGAACTGCAGATGGTATAACGCCTCAACGCGCTCGAGCGTTTCAACGTCGTCAGGACCCTTGTCTTCTCGTATTCGCACGATACGCGGAAATCGCAGGGCGAACCCCGAAGCGTAGTTCGGGCTCTTCTGGATCTCGTTGAATTTCACTTCGAGCACGATCTGCGGTTCGACGTCCACGATACGCCCGTGCTCGCTGATGATGAGGGGCTTAATCTCTTCAGTCAGCTCTTTGAGTTGTTCATCGGAGGCACCGCTCGAGACGCGCCCGACAGGCGCCCACTGCTCGTTGTCCTCGTCTCGTGCCGCAAGCTCGTACGACGTGATCCAACCCGCTTTCCTTCCGTGGCCGTACTCAGCCGCGATCACGACGAGATCAAGGCTCTCAAGGGTTTCCTTCAGCTTCACCATTTTCCGCCCACGAATGCCCGGGCTGTAGTCAGCGCTGAGCTCCTTCGCCATCAGCCCTTCGTGCCCAGCATCGATCGATCGCTTAAAGAATTCGCTAACAGCCTCGGGATCGTCAAGAATCTTAAATTCAGAGGGCTTACATCGCCCATCGAGGGGCACCACGGTTTTTTCGAGGAGTGCACGTCGCTCGACAAGGGAGCGGTCAACGAGGCTGTCTCCGTTCAAGTACAGGATATCAAAGGGGCGAAGTTGCATAGGGATCTGATGGCTCAGCTCTCTGACCTTATACTTGCGCCGGATCCGGTTCAGGACGTTTTGAAACGGTATCACCTTGCCGGTGCGATTGTCCACAGCGATGGCCTCGCAATCGAGAATGACCGAATCCGCGTGAACGCTTTCTTTGACTGCCAGGCGGATGTCAGGAAGTGCCTCAGTGAGGTCCTCCATCTTGCGCGAGAAGAGCTTAATCTCTGGCCCGATCTTATGAACCTGAATCCGTGCCCCGTCATACTTCGTCTCAAACGCTGCCTGCCCCCCCATCACGTCTAGCGCTTCGCTCGCGCCGGCGACGTTCTGTGCGAGCATGGGTCTGACAGGCCGCATCGGTTCAATATCGAGCGCCTGCAAACCAGAAAACCCTTCCGTTTTAGCAATTCTCGCGACGAGGCCGATGTCGTTCGTAAGCATCCACGCGCGACGCACCGCGTCGGGCGGCACATCGAAGCTCTGGGCGACGGCATCTTCAGTCACGCCTTCTTTCGAGCCGATGAGGAGGTTGCGCATCGCGAGGCTGACCACGTAGTACGCCTCCCGCGGCGTGGCCCTGCTCAAGAGGCTCGCGAGCATTCGTTGTTTCTTCTGCGCTGACCCTTTTCCCGTCGTTGCGGCCATTTCCTCGAACTGACTATATAGCTCTGCGACCGTGAGGTCCTCCTCGAAAGCAGCAAGGCTCATTGCGACCTTCTTCTCCAGAAGCCGTTCCGCTGTAATGCCGAGGTGTCCCGTATCGCGATAGCTCTCTATGACGTCCTCACTGCTCTTGCCGCTAATGTTCGCAATGACCTTGACCAGCGTTTTCCCGGCCACGCCGATGTCGCGCGTGTCCCATGCAGGAAATATCCGACCAGCCAGAAAGGTGCACACAATTTCGATATCATCCTCAGAAGCTCGCGTCAAAAAATCAGCTATGATGTCAGTCTTTTTGAGTCTCGACGAATAAGCACTTAGCTCATCGAACAGGGAGGCAAGCTCCGCAAAATACATTACATGATCAATACTGCGTAAGGAGCTTAATAATAACGTTGCGAAGCAGAGCAGGCTTGGCTGGAACACCGAAGCGGAGCGCTGACTCAATTACCTGTTTGGCGCGTAATCGGCCCGGAACAAAGCTGTGCCGCGCGATGACAAAGTGACCGATACAAACCAATGAAAAACGAGTAGTTCTTGCCGGTTCGTTAGACGATGGGGGGCCCCTCTCCAGACGTACATGGAGTGACAGCTACTGCAATGCACAGCACGCTTAAGTCCGAACCCGACACGCCAACGACGCCCTACCGGCTCCTAACTATCAACACCGGAACTTTAGACCCGCGTACCACCTTATCAGCGACGCTGCCGATAAGCAGACGATCCAAACCTTTTCGCCCGTGCGATCCAATTACGACGAGATCGATATCGTGACTTCCAGCGTACTTGTCTATTTCTTCGGCCGGGTGACCGTCGAGCACCGTTGTGACAATCCGGTCTTCATTAACGCCGCGCGACGCCAGGTCTTTTTTGGCATTCGCGACGATTTGCTTTCCCTCGTCGAGAAGCACGTCGTACATGTTTTCCCAGGATGAATCGATGGGGTATGCCGTAAACCCGGCGATGTCAAGCACGTAAGCGATGTGCATGGTCGCATTAGTGAGTCGCGCGAAATAGGCCGCGTGGTCATAAACGGGGGCCATCAAATCCCCGCCATCCGTTCCGATTAATATTTTTTTATATTCCATACGGGATCATCCACTTCAACTGGCTGCAGCTCCCTCTTCAACGGGCTCAAGATGACCAGAATGGAGCCCGTTCCGTCGCTTAATCTGCACTGTGTCTAAATCGTTCATTGTTTGTATCTCAATTGTCCGTTTCAAGGATTTATACAGCCGTTGCGAGCGTACTGTGCAAGGCTTCTATATTAGCCTTAGTATATCATTTAATGGTATATCAATAGTCTATATAACAGTAAGTGTTATATACAGAGATGGCGCATGCTTGAGTAATGATCGAACAAGAGCCGCTTGAGCGACACGGACTTAAAGTATACTCGCTCTTCGTGCTATATTTTCTTCTCACTGAAGGTCCTATGACCGGTTACGAACTGGCGCACCTCATCAAGGAACGCAGTCGCGGACACTTTAGGGCGACCGCTGGCAACGTCTATCCACGGCTTCACGAACTGAAAGAGGCGGGTGACGTCGAGGCGGGAGAGCCGACGGGAGGGCGCGAAAAGATTGTTTACGAGATCACTGAGCGCGGAAAGCAGACTCTGCGGCAGGGGGCGCTCGAACGACGGCAGCACATTGAAAACTTGCTAAAAATGATCGATCACGTTGTTGCCATCACGGCATCGGCAGACAGTTCCCCGTAAGCGAGTCTAGACACCCCCACGGTGCGTTCGATTGGGCTACTGGTGTCCCCTAAGGCTCTTTTTTCAAATTTCATAGCCTTAACGACGAAAAGACCACTTTATGACCCTGTGGTTGGCGCTACTACTGCAGAGGCGTTGGCGTTGTGGGTATGGGTGTCGGTGTTGCGGTGGGGAACGGGGTCGGTGTTGCGGTGGGGAACGGGGTCGGTATTGCGGTGGGGAACGGGGTCGGTATTGCGGTGGGGAACGGGGTCGGTGTTGCGGTGGGGAACGGGGTCAACGAGGGCTTTGGAGTTGGCGTAGGAGTCTCCGAAGAGACCACGATCTGCTGGCTTTGCGGTCCTTGAGTAAGTGAAACGACTGCGATTGCGCCTATAACAATGAGCACAAGGGCGATTACTCCTATAATGATGGCTTTTCTTCCCGTGAGGGCACCGCTTAGTCGCTCGAGCAATAACGGATTTTCATCCTCGTGCGCAGGTTCGTACGGTGGCGCGTGCGAAGGAGCGGCACGATCGGTGACTGGCCCTCCGCACATCGGACAGTATCGGAACTCTCCTGGAAGAATCAGCTTACAAGATGTGCACAATGTCTTTTTTGCATCCATTCCGCTCGCCTCGGATCGTTACGCCGTACTCTTTACGTTCTGCGGTTTATATGCAGTCAACAATGCACGTTTTAAACTTGCCGGTCGTGCTTAACCCCTCTTTTGAAGCCAGACCACGCTTAGGCACAATGATAACGCAAGGTCCTATGCCAATTCTCTCGCCGTTGCAATGCGACCGAGAGCCTGGTCTGCATCATTTGCGGCAGTCTCCACAACTACAACGCCTTCAGTCATCAAATGCGGGGCTCTCTCTCTTTGTGTCTTACCGCCGATTATTAGTAGATGCTTTCCGCAATTCTTGAACGAGAAAGCGACATGAGCAAGACCGAGTACTATCGCAAGACACTGCGAACGCTAGCCGATTGGGACAGCTTCTTGCTGAAAGAGTCAGGATTGCCAGGCCCGCGCGCAAATCTTGAGCTGGTCAACGTGGTTGCTGACGAAGGGACGGAAGCCCAGTTCAAACACTTTCTGGCGTTCGATGAAAGGAGAGCGCCGCGCAATTCACAGCTCGAGTTTCTGGCTGTATGCGGCGTTGTGGGCATGGGACGACTCCTCGCGCAGGGCAATTCCGGCGCCCTCGAAATACTCCGGGCATCTGCTTCTGATTCGCGCTGGCGCGTGCGCGAAGGCGTGGCAATAGCCCTCCAACGCCTCGGCGACACAGATATGGAGAGACTCCTCAGCGAGATGGAGCGCTGGAGCCGAGGCAACTTCCTTGAGATGCGGGCCGCTGCTGCTTCTTTATGCGAACCCAGGCTGCTGAAGCAGACAGAATACGCAAAAGAGACACTCCTCATTCTGGATCGGATCACTAAGTCGATTTCGGGTGCGAAACGTCGCAACACGGACGATTCCAAGGCCCTAAGAAAGGGCTTGGGATATTGCTGGAGTGTGGCGGTTGCTGCTAATCCGGAAGCGGGGATGTCTATGATGGAACACTGGTTTTCGACTCGAGACAAGGACATACGCTGGATAATGAGAGAGAATCTGAAAAAGAAACGGCTCGAGCGAATGGACGTAGCGTGGGTGCATGATTGGCGACTGCGGCTCGAGCGCAACGAGTTTTGACCGGTGCGAGCTCCGAAGCCACTTTTTCGGGACTGTGACGCTCGAAGTGCAGGACCGCCTTCTCTTTTACGTCGTTAAGCAGATTCCTGCACCTCCCGAATAGGCACACAGTTGAGTAGTTCTCGGAGCCAAGCGCTAACCACGCAATGTGCGTCCCTAGATGCTTTTAAAAAATCGATTATTTCCTCAAATCGGTCGCAATTATTAGTTATTTTCTAACACACCGCTATTTTTTTTAGTATTCTTCCGAAAATCATATAAATGTAGAGTAATATACTCAACCGTATCTATGACGGAAGACGTTGACTCTGAGATGGATGAGACGGATTTAGCGATCCTTCACTCCCTCATGAGGAATGCGCGGATCACGATATCGAAGATGTCACAGGAGATCGATGTGCCCGATGCGACCATCTCTCACCGGCTCAAGCGGCTTGAACGAGCGGTGATCAAGGGATACACGGCGATCCTCGACCCCCAAACGGTGGGTCTCGAAATGACCGCGATTATCATCATCCAGACAGAGACCGAAAAGCACGGCGCGGTGAAAATCGCGCTCTCGAAGCTCGAAGAAGTTTCAGAGGTGTACAGCGTGTCAGGAGAGTATGATCTTCTGATAAAGCTCTGGGCTCACGATATGGAGGAGCTCAATCACGTCATAAACAGTAAGATACGCTCGATTGACGGCGTCGATGATCTGACCGAGATGATCGTCATGGAGCGCGTGAAGGAGGAGATAGTCCCACTGATAGAGTAACGGAGGAGAGATCGATGCCCTTTCTAAGCGAGATAATAAAAAAGCCGGTAGTTGACAACGCGGGAAAAACGGTCGGAAAACTTGTAGACGTTATCGTTTCAGCCGATCGCCCCTATCCGAAGGTCAAAGCACTTAGTGTCCGTACGGCAAAAGGCAAAACTGTCGCCATCCCGTCAGAGCAAGTGGAACGCTTAGAAAAGGGCATGAGACTGAAAGTGGCGACGGATGACGTCGCTACGTACGAAAAAGAGGAGCACGAGGTGCTTCTCGCTACCGATGTGCTCGACCGACAGGTGGTTGACGTTGAGGGAAAGAAGTTGCGCCGCGTGAACGACCTACAGCTCGCCCCCACGAACGGTTCTTACCGCCTTATCGGCGTAGACATCGGCGTTACGGGGCTCTTGCGGCGGCTTGGAATCGAGCGAATGGTGGAGCGCGTGGGGATCCACCCGGAAGAGAACTACATCGCTTGGACGGACGTCGACTCGATACGAAGCGACCCAATGAGCGTGAAGTTGACCGTCCCCAAGTACAACGTAACGAAGCTCCACCCTGCCGATATCGCCGAGATCGTCGATCAGCTCAATCTCCAGGAGGGTTTAACGCTCATCAACTGTCTCGATGAAGAGGCAGCCGCCGACACGCTCGAAGAGACAAGCGAAGAACGGCAAGTTTCGCTCATAGAAGGGATGGACGCTGAGCGCGCCGCTGACATTTTAGAAGAGATGTCGCCAGACGATGCGGCAGACCTCCTTGGCGATCTTCCTGCTGATCGCGCTGAGGCCATCTTGGACCTCATGGAGCCGGACGAATCGGAGGATATAAAAGAGCTCCTCGAGTATCCAGAGGACACGGCCGGCGGCATAATGACAAATGAGTTTATCGCGGTAAACAAAGAGCGGACCGTCGAGCAGGCACTTGGGGAGGTCCGGAAAGCCGCAAAATCGGTGGAATCAATCTATTATATCTACGTCACGTCGAATGGCAACGATCTCGTCGGCGTCACCTCGCTTCGCGAGATCCTGACGACGCCCGCTGACACGAAGCTTGCCGCGCTCATGCATACCGATCTGATTACTGCAGACGTCAGAGAGGATCAACACGAGGTCGCCCGAAAAATTGCGAAGTACAACTTACTTGCGCTCCCCGTCGTCGAAAAGGAGACCAAACTTAAAGGCATCGTTACTGTGGACGATGCGATTGACATTGTTTTGCCCACTGCGTGGAAGAAAAAGGTACCCAAGATGTTTGGCTGATCGATGAGGCCAACCCATGGACTACAACATCTTCCTTCGGCATCTCAGGGGGCCCACGCTAACCAGAATTATCATATTTCTATCGATAATGGGCCCTGGCATAATCACCGCAAGCGTCGATAATGATGCAGGCGGCATTACCACGTATTCGCTCGCTGGCTCCCAGTTTGGCTACGTCCTTCTGTGGACGTTCATCCCAATCACGATAGCGCTCGCTATCGTTCAAGAGATGGGCGTGCGAATGGGGGTCATCTCAGGGAAAGGCCTTGCCAGCCTCATTCGGGAACGAGCAGGCGTGCGGATCACTTTTCTCTTGATGTTTGCGCTGCTGTTGACGAATTTCGGAAATACCCTTGCAGAGTTCTCTGGCATCGCAGTGAGCGCGGGAATATTTGGCGTTCCGCGCTTGCTTGCGCTCCCGTTAGCGGCGGTGTTTGTGTGGGGACTCGTCGTCAAAGGGAACTATAAAAGCGTGGAGAGGGTATTCCTCCTGGCGTCATTGCTCTACGTCTCGTACATACTATCGGGATTGCTAGCACATCCCGACTGGCACCAAGCAGCGTTGCACGTCGCAGTACCCCAGCTTAGCTTCAACCAAGCATACTTAGCCATGCTCATTGGCCTAGTCGGAACGACGATCGCTCCGTGGATGCAGTTTTACATTCAGGCATCGATCGTCGAAAAAGGCATCCCGGTAAGAGATCTTATCTATTCGCGAATCGATGCCTTCACCGGTGCGATCATAGTCAATGTCGTCGCTTTTTTTATCGTGGTGATGTGCGCCGCAACAATCTATGCAAATGGAATCCAGGTCAACAACGTCGCCGATGTCTCTGCCGCGTTGCTCCCGTTAGCGGGACAATACGCGAGCATCCTCTTCGCGTTTGGCCTTCTTAACGCTTCCCTGTTCGCTGCCAGCATCTTGCCGCTTTCCACGGCTTACGTCGTCAGCGAAGGCTTGGGTCTCGAAGCGGGCGTCTCGAAGAGTTTCCGCGAAGCGCCCGTATTTCACGGCCTATACCTAGGGATTATTGTGGTGGGCGCGCTCGTAATAATGATCCCGAACGCCCCCTTGCTCTCTATACTGTACTTTTCTCAAGTCGTCAACGGGATTCTTCTGCCTATCGTTCTGATATTCATGCTCGTTATCATTAACGATAAGCGGGTGATGGGAGACCACGTCAACTCGCGGATCTACAACTACGCTACATGGACAACGGCCGTTATCATGATCGGGTTAAGCGCAGGGCTTATCGTCACCACGTTCTTATGAGCCGTATTGGGCCACCGAGCCCTCGTGTCAAAGCTGGCTTGGCGCAACGCTTGGTACGCGCTCCTTGCTTCTCTCTATTGAAAAACGTATTTTACGCTTCAGTCCCGGCTTAAAACTGAGCAAAAAAAAGAAAGCTCAGCCTCGAGCAACTGCAACGCCGATGATGATGCACGAACAATAATCATTAGCAAAAAACCCTTCGTTGCTGATTTTGAAAGGGAGGGCTAATGGGAGGATAGAGGGGCGCGGCCGTTTAACCTTGCCTTGTAGCTAGGGAGGTGAATCCAACAAAAAGCAGGCAGGTGTAAGGAAAATCAGGCAATCGTGCAAGTAGACCTGCACGCAACGCCCCAACCGAGGTATCGCCCCATTAGCATGACCGTAATTGTTCTCATATTTAATATAATTATTCAATAATATTTATAAGAAGATATTAAATGAGGCTCTCATTCAGCGCCAAGCGTTGCCGCGCATTTAAAACAGATGTATCTCAACTTGGGAAAGTGCGTCAACCAGCCCCACAGAGGTCGATCACATAGATACTTCAGCTGTGCGAAATTGCTACTTTAGCAAACAAATCTTGCCAGTTTGGGCTCAGCTGACCCACGTTACGTCCCGTGCACGACGAGTACTGGAACCGTGGCTGTCCGGATGATCTTGTCCGTCAGGTTGCCTATGAGCAGTCGATCTAAGCCTTTTCTACCGTGCGTTCCTATAACAATGAGGTCGACTGCGTGGTCTTTGACGTAAGCACTGATTTCTTCAATCGGGTGCCCTTCAAGCAAGATCTCCGTGATGGAAGCTTCTGCCACCCCCCTCTTCACCAGCGCTTCTCGTGCCACGTTGAGAATCCGTCTCGCTTCTGATTTGATGATGACGTATGTTTCTTCCCACGTTGCGTCGATGGGCTGAGTGCCAAAGCCGGTAATGTCTAACACGTATGCAGCGTGGATCGTCGCCCCCGTCAGGCGCGCGAGATAGGCACATTCGTCAAAGACTGCATCCATCAGCGCTGTTCCATCGGTTCCCACTAAGACGTTAGTGTACTTCACGCGTCTCATCCTCCTACGAGGTCCGAAACTTGTCGTGATGCTCTCCGTGCTTCGTCTTGTACATCATTAATGCCGCGGTGCCCCCGTTTCGGAAGCGCTGGGCTTTGCGAAAAACTCGAGCCCTTTTTGCGAGGCCAGCACGGCTTTCAGCTGACGTCGGTGCGTCAAAACATATAGAGAGCTCCAAAAACGGCGCGGCAAGGAGCTCGACGTTTCTCGTAGCAGCCGCTGCAAATGCACATCGGTGATGCCGGCTATCGCAAACATCGTGTCAGTCGTATCGGCATACTGCACCGACTCGGCGAATCCGCGACCGATATCGGCATCGTCGCTCCCGCGTACATAAACCGCGCCTTCGGAATATTGAGAGCCGTTGGCAAAGAAGTTCGTTTGGCCGGAGTCGACGATCGGGATCAAAGCAAAGGTGCGAATGTCTTCTGGCAAATTGTCATCAAACGCAAATTCCCACTTGTTAGGATGCCACGTATGCGTCACCGGATATAACGCGGGATTTGGCGATTGCTCACCTCTGACCCAGTCACGGATCGTCAGCGTTCCCCACGTGTTCATCAGCTCTTTGCGCTCGTTCATGTATTTTCCCGACGTATCAACCCGCATTGTTCCGGGTGACTTCGATCCGGTCTGAAAGTAGTAAGGGGCGTACGCGCTGCGGTGCGCAGCAAACATCGTTAGCTGGCGATCATCGTCAAACTGCGCCATAAACCAATCCCAGCCAGGCGGATCGGGTTTCTTAATATTGTTTGCGGCGCGCAAGATGGCAGAGCGCGGATTGCCAAACAAGAAGCCCCACTGGTGATCAAACCAGAACACCCCCTTCTCAAGCGAGATCGTCGTGGAACCAAGACCTATCGCGCTGCCTTTTGCTAATGTGATATTGGGAATGGAGTAATAGAGCGTGCCCATGCCGTCCACACACGGCATGCAGCCGCTGTCGCCTTGGAACAGGTATTCCTTGCCTGTGTTAAACGTGAGGTCAATTGAGAGTTCAATCGGCCCTTCGTCGCTCTTTTGCAGACCCCATGCTTGGACGGTGAGCGGCCAGAAGGACTCTGATCGTGCACTCGCAATGCGATTCTTTCCCAACTCATATCGAAATGGATCAAGGGCGCAACGAATCAGGCCGGTTGTGCCCGCGATAACGATCGGGTCTGCCTGGTAGTGCCGTCCGCCCGCTTCGCTTATGCCGAGTTGCAGTTCGATTGCTTGATTCTCTACGTCGCTGAGACCAAGCTCCGCCGCCACGCGTGGCGGGAGCAAGGCGACTCGGAAGAACATGCATTCCACCCCGTATTCGATGCCTGCCTCGTCCCAACAGCTGCCGACGAAAAAATGCCAGCCAACTGACGTTCTGAGCTGTGGCAGGTGGTCGCGAGGGAATTGCAGATCCGCCACTTCTGGCAGGGGCTCAAACCCCTGACTCAAATTCAAGCCGAGAAACTTGGACGCGATTATGTACGCCTGATGTGCTGTCAGTTGAGCGCAGCCGTCTTTCAGTTTTTTATAGCGGGGCGCGTAATTAGGATTGTGAGATTGTGGGTGCGCTAGGAGCCAGCTCAAATAGGCGCGCATTCTGCTCGCAAAAGCCGCGCTGCTGTTTTTCTGGCCGTTTGCCTTCTCAACGACGTGTGCTGGAATTCGGTTTTCGTCGTATGTGCTCATCCACAGCGCGTTTGCGATGTGTTCCTTCGTTTCATTATCAAGCGTGGTTTCGTCAGGTAGAGCCGTGTTCATGAGCGTCTCCTTTCACTTGTTCAGGCGCGTTAGTCGTGCCAGACGCGACAATCCGTTATCGGCGTCCTTACTCCGCGTTGACGGAGCGGGCTAGACTTCAACCGGCAGAGATCGGTCGACTCATCTTGTCACTAACGCCACTCAGAGATTAAAGAGTTCCTATCTGGTGTCGCCTGCGATTATTCTAAAACCAGCGACGTGTCGTCCGAAGGCGACATTGTTAATTGCAGCCTTCGGTTCCGACACAACCGCATCCCAAAGCTAAGAAAAAAGCATTTTGTGAGAGGGGTCACTTGAATTCGAGCGGCGGATAGCGCGGCAGATCGAAAAACTGAGGCTGCAAACGCTCGATGCGATGGAGCTCCGCCGAATACCTCAAGTAACACATCCGCGTATGATCCTCCAATCAGCTAAGCACGTGCGTGCTGACCAAATAGCATAGAGGGCGTCGAACCTGAAATTCGCGGCACAGACCGACAAGGGACTCAGAAGAGAGAAGAATGAAGACGCGTTTTGTATTAACGAGCGGTTTCATTTAGCTGTGGTAGCTGATGGGGTTGGAGGCGCACCGGCAGGTCAAATAGCAAGTCATTTAGCCGTTCAACAGATCGAAGACTATGTAACAACTCGTGACCATAGTGCAGCCCCTCTTTCGACCCTCCACGACGCGGTGACGCTGGCCAACGATGCTATCAACAACAGGGCGCGCCAAGACCGGTCGGTACTTGGGATGGCGACAACAGTTGTCGCGTGTCTCTTGACCAAGGAGCGCGTTTTCGTCGCCCACGTAGGAGACAGCCGCGCATACCTCGTCACCCCGACCGAAATCACGCGTCTGACTAAAGACCACTCTCTTGTAGCAGAATTGGTCTCTTCGGGACGTATCACGCCTGAAGAGGCGCGAGACTATCCCTATCGGAACGTTATTACACGAGCGCTTGGGATTGCGGCCCGCACGCACGTTGAGCTTGGGTCTTTTCCATGGGCCCGAGGGCACCACCTGCTGCTCTGCACTGATGGGCTCACCGAGGCGGTTGCAGACCAGACAATCCATACCGTGATTGCAGATAAAGCACAGGATCTGTACCGCAAGTGTACCCGACTCGTTGAGCTTGTAAACGCGGAAGGCGGCTTGGACAACGTTACGGTCGTCTTGGTGCAGCACACGTAACACCACAGAGAAGCGACCGAAAGGACGATTCGGCGCTGCCTCCTAGAAGCTCTGTAGCAGTAAGATTGATGCAGAAAAACGAACGAACGCACCTGATCCGAACCGTCGACCCTACGCCACCGTTTGACTTTGCATTAAGCTCGCACATTCTCGCTGACGGCGACCCTCAAATTGCGCAATATGACGGGAGCGAGTATCGACAGGTAGTGCGAGTCGGCAACAAATTGCTGCTCGCGACCATCGCCTCAAAAGGATCGGTAGAAACGCCACAACTGCGTGTGGCATTTACCAGTGATCTCGCGCTCACTAAACGCGACGTCGCCGCGGCGCACACGATCATAAGTTCCGTTTTAAATGTACATCTCGACGTCAATCCGTTTTATGGGGCGATTCGTAACGATCCCATCATGGCGGACCTCACAAGAAAGCTCCGAGGATTAAAAAACCCGGCGACTGCTACGGTATTCGAGGCGCTCTTCGACTCGATCGTCGAGCAACAGATCTCACTCAACGTGGCGCACGTCTTGCAGCGTAGGGTGATAAAGACCTTCGGCGACGTTTTACTTGCCGATGGCGACCAGTATTACGCGTTTCCAACGCCGGAGCAACTTGCTCTCGCGTCTGTAGACAGCCTGCGACGCTGTGGACTGAGCCGAAGAAAGGCAGATTACATTACTGGGATTGCCCAACTTATCGCCGCACGAGAGGTCGATTTGGAGGAGCTGCGACAATACGGAGACGTGCAGGAGATCCTGGATCACCTGTGCGCGTTGCGCGGTGTAGGTGCGTGGACTGCTGAACTCACGGCAATACGCGGCCTCAACAGGCTAGACGTTATTCCCGCAGATGATCTCGGATTGCAAAGATGGATTGCCCACTACTACTGCAACGATAGACGAATCACCAGTGCAGAGGCCAGGGACATTGCAGAGCGTTGGGGTAAATGGAAAGGCTTGGCCAGTTACTATTTGGTAGTCGCCGGACTGCTCAAAATTGCTGCAAAAGCACAAGACCTGACGCGACTATAATCGTCTATGACATATGTCGCATGGAAGCCGATCGGCCCCTAACCAGAGACTGTCAATCTGAGCCTTTAGGGCACAAGACGAGGCAGACGTGGTCTTATCTAGGAAGACGTATTAACCGTGATAATATGACAGACAGCAACTGGAGTTCGGTCGAAGAGGTGGATGTATCTGTTGAGACTGTCGTTACGATTATGAAGCGCAAAAGAAAGCTTCCTACCCCCCTGGTCGAAGCGTATAAGCACGCTCTCGACACAAGCACGCGAGAGCTCACGCGGAGATTCTACGAAAAACTGACGACCCGCTGTCCAGAGGCGCTTGACTACTTTATGGACTAAAGGTCGCGTGAGTGTGCGACTTTTGCACTTACCTCTAGGCCATTCCCTATAACCCGCGTGCGTTGCTTGAAATTCTGCGCACCGCCCGTAACCGAATATTAAAAAAAAGGCGGCGCAAATTGACTGTTGTTTGGCCTTCGAACAATGAAGCGAGATATTTTGGAGGATCCGACAGTTCTGGATGATCAAGCCAAGTCACAGGACTATAGGTTCAGTGTATACTTTCCGTATGTCTTCTTCATTTAATAAACTGCTGAGCCTGCGGAGTCTGAACTTCATGTTTAGTAGACAGTTTTTACAAACTGGTTCAGCCCCCGTATACGTGTTGCCGCAAAATTCGCAAACTTTTGGGGTAGGATCTTTTTCTATTCTCGTCTTGAGATCATAGCTCACGAGATAAGCATTGATCGCTTGCATCGAAGCCATTAGCTCTTTCTTACATATGGATATACACTGGTGATCATCGTCATCAGTCCAGTCGGCCCAATCTGTTTGCAGCTTCCTGTAGATCTGCCCGATATCCATGGTGTCCATCAGATCACTTTACTCCCATATACTCAACTTGGTTTATTAATTTGTCTATTGGCGGTCTTGGGGCGCTAGGAGGCCAAAAATTGCTTAAAATTGCGTGGGTCTACTCTTTCCTCCCATATGAGCGTGGGTGGACGCCGGCCGTTCGATAGTAAAGAATCCCGTCCGCTGCGTTGCACCGGCGCCTACAAACTTACGAAAAGCGCGCTAACGGGACAAGTTGTGCAATCTCCCGCTATTAGGCTGCATGGCGCTACACAGACGTGCGATTGGCGCGCAATGCACGTTGCGACGGAGTGGACGGCGCCTCAAGTTTAGGATAAGCGCAAAATCCGCCGCGAGCTGACGTAATATGCAAAAAAAGAGAGGAGGCAGCGCCACGCATTCGCCTTCTCCTTTGGGGCAGTGCTACCAAACTGAGGTCATGGTTTGTTCTTAAAAACACTTTCGAAGGAAGCAACATCACATGGCGTGTGGCGCTGCACAAACCGCCTTGAATGGTCTTGGCAAACAAGTGTTGCGCAAACCGCTATAAGAAGGTTTGTTACACCAATCTGTGTAACTCCGTGACGCCGTCACATCACGCGCAGACGCGGCGAGGGCCGGTTCCCGAACTAGGAGTCGCTGTTCTAGCTTGCGTCCGCAAAAGGCGCCAAGCTATCCATACTGCTTCAAAACGCGCAAAATGTTGCAGAAGTTCGAAGCATTTCCGGAGGGTGGGTAAGCATAAATAAACTCGTGACGTAGGATCACAGACGGAAAACAAGTTAAAAGGAGGTGAAACCAAAAATGGCTCAAAAAGCTACACCCGCATGGATGCGTGGCCTCGAAGTCGGTGCCGGCGTAATCCTACTTATCATAGCAGTGTACTTTCTTTTTAATCCTGACTTTGCAGTTGGGCTAGTCAGGACCTTGCTTGCCATAGGATTGATCATCTTAGGCTTGGTCCTTGTCGTACGCGGCGCTACTTCAGATATCCTTTCGGCGGCGGGCAGAATACTCAACGTCATACTGGGGATTATCGTTCTAGCTCTCGGGGCTTATTCTATGATCTACCCGAACCTCGGTAATGCGCTCCTCATCTTCCTATTCGCACTCGCACTATTACTGAGCGCAATCGGAAGAATAGCGTACGCCGGATTCGCCGTGGGAGCAGGAATGCCATCCTGGGTCCGAACAGCAAGCATAGTAATAGGCATAATAGTGCTACTGATTGCCATAGGTGTGATCATTTGGCCCACCGTGCTTGGCGAAGGACTGATCGCCCTCTTGGTGGCTCTGGTCTTCGGCTTGTTGGGGATCGAGCTCATTGTCTCAGGGGTGGCAAGCTGAGGCGGTCACAACCGCTTCGCTCTTTTTTCCCACGTCCTTCGCGGGCTGTCGCCGTTTCTTGAGGCAAACGTTGAAGTCTCAGCACGGAAAGGTCGTCGCACCACTCCCGTAACTGCGCGTCGAGTCGCTGTTCAAACCAACGGATTTGAAACTGCAATAAAGTCTTGATACTGCTTTAAAAGCGCCGAAAACGCGGAAAAGCGAGCTGATTGACTAAACAAAGCGGTAAATATAAATAAACTCTTGACGCAGCATAAGACTAACGATTTATACAGGAGGTGAAATCAAAAATGACTAAAACGTGGATGCGCGCCCTTGAAATTATTGCCGGCATAATTCTTCTTGTTATAGCAGTGTGGTTCGTTTTTAATCCGAGCCTTGGAGTTGGTCTAGTCAGGACCTTGCTTGCGATAGGATTGATAATCCTCGGTCTGGTCCTAGTAGTACGCGGAGCTACCTCAGATGTGCTTTCGGCGTGGGGCAGGATACTCAACGTCATACTGGGGATTATTGTTCTAGCTCTCGGGGCTTATGCAATAATTTACCCGGATCTAGGCACTGCACTCGTCATCTTCCTATTCGCGCTCGCACTATTGCTAAGCGCAATCGGAAGAATAGCATTCGCAGGATTCGAGGTAGGCGCGGGAATGCCACCGTGGGCCAGAACAGGAAGTATAGTAATCGGTGTAATCGTGCTACTCATTGCTATAGCGGTGATCGTTTGGCCCGGGCTTGGTGAAACACTTATCGGCTGGTTGATGGCTCTGATCTTCGGCTTGTTCGGTATCGAGCTCATCGCATCGGGAGCAAGCAGTAAAAGCGGCTAACACGCCGCTCCCCCTCTTTTTTTACCATCTGATCACAAGAGATAGCTCGCGGCTCTTTCTCCATACAGACTTAAAAAGAATCGGCTTCAGTTTGAACGTTAGTGATGCGCGTGAATCTCTTTTTCTTGGCTATGCTGCCAAACCGGAACCGATATAAATACGCCAACGTATAATCAAAAATTATACTTTAAAACGCCAAAGGAGGTGAAAATTGAGATGGCTGATGAACAAAAGAGTTCTATGTGGCTGCGAATCCTTGAAATCATCGCAGGTATTATCATCGTTATCCTGGGCGGCTATGTCATTGCTTATCCGGGAGTGGCAATAGGAACGCTAATACTCTTCCTAGCAATCGCGCTGATCATCATTGGAATTGACTACTTCATACGAGTATTTGCAAAAGGCATTACCGGATGGCGACGACTGCTCAACCTGATTCTGTCGGCGCTGGCGATCATAATCGCCGCCTCTGTAATCGCCAATCCGTTCATCTACGGATCGCTGACGCTCGTCTATCTGCTCGGCTTAGCATTGTTGTTTGCCGGGATAGCGAGTGCCGCGCGCGGTACAGCAGGAGGTATCATCGTCGGAATACTCGGAATTATCATAGGCTTTGCCGTGATAATATTCCCGGGTCTCGGCTTGGCAACGCTCGTGTTCCTGCTCGCGGTGTTCCTGGTAATCTTCGGATTAGAGTCGATAGTCTCAGGCATTCTCGGGAGATGGGTGTAACCCATCCCCGGCCTTGTGCAAGCTCGGGAATAAGAAAGAGCGCCTCGATGCATCGAACTGAGGAATTAGCGTAGCTTGGGCCCAACCACCATAATCTGCGTGCAGGCGAATCTAACAGTAGTGTGACAGGCCCTGCCCGCGCACGCGCAGAGCCAAAAAGCAGATGGCTCAAAGCCCGCTAAGAAGTGGTGTTCGCCTTAAGAGGGTTTGCCGCCGCTGGGAGCTGCCGCTTCAATGCAGTGGCGTCGTTCGCCTTAACATCGTAGCGAATCGCAATCCAAGCGCTTAACGGGATTTCTTTTTATAGTCACGGAACGTACATCGCGTCAACCCGCCCGTAGTCAATACGAACGCCGGGTTCGGCGCCGGCGAGACCGCGAAAGGCCTGGTTGCTCTGCTTGGTCTGAATAACTAAATCGCGCCTTGCTTCTTGCGCGGCTCTGAACCCCTCCACGCAATTGCAGCTACAAGACGCCGAAAGGAGAATTTCGTGAAACGCCAATATCTTGCGCTTTTAGCACTATTCGTTGCGTTCATCGCCTTGTCTTTGTGGATAGCCACTCAGACTAACCTGCCCGACATCGAAAGCAGAATCACGAGCGCCGGCAATGGAAGTCACGAGGGCAGCGACGGGATTATCGAAGGTGGCAGGTTACTGCCGTACCTTGCGATTACGGGGGTGCTTCTGGCTGCCGGAATCACGACATATTGGGTCTTTAGAAAACGAAGCGCACGCTAGCGTTTTGAACTTCTAACTCGCCATAGCGTTGTATCTTCTTTGGAGCCTAAGGAACGGAGATCCTGCCTAGATTCTGAAGCTCGTTCAGGTATTTTTGACGCCTTGCTTCGTACGCTGCGTGATTCTCGCCAAACGGCACGTATTCCGAAACCAGCCACCCCTCTTTCGCCATCGCGATCTTCGTGCGATCAGCAACACCTCTGAGGAAGCCGAACTCGATTAAGTTCCGGTTCGCCCCCATTTGCGCCTTCGTCCACTCGAGGAGTTCGGGATCGTGTGTCCCGACTGTAAAAAAGGTCGGTCGTGCGTGTAGGACACTTACAAGCTCCTTGAAACGCTGCTGGATTTCAGCAAAGTCCGCCGTTGAGCCGACGTAGGCGCCTTTCACGATCCGCGCGGTGATGCCAGACGCGGACGCGCGCTTGAGGTCATCACGCGTGCGGTCAAGATACGCCTGCAGTGCGAGGCTGACGCGATGCCCTTTTTCTGCGCATGCGGCTGCCACGTCGACGGCGAATGTGACGAGGCCCTGCCCTTCCATGTCGATCTCAAATCCGACGTCGAGACGTGCCGCTTCTTGAACGATTCTGTGCACGTTCTTTCGGCATCTTGTTTGGTCAAAAAGAGCCCCCAGAGCACTCAATTTGACGGTTAACGATGCATCTAGCCCGTAGTCAGCAATAGCCTTCGCAGCGGCTAAATAAGCCTCAACCGAATCAGCCGACTGGCGATCTTCGCGCGCGTATTCTCCGAGTACGTCAATGACGCAGCGGATGTTCTGCTCATTCCGCCGCGCGCACCATTTGATAGCGCTCTGCAAATCGGGCAACGCCCATCGACTTTCAAATTCGTTCATCGCTGCGTTTGCTATTGCCTTTGACTATATGTAGCTGCTGAAACGCCGAGCGACGGCGACGGACGTCTTGGAGCGCATAGTCTTATTAGAGATCAAAGCGTAGGGCGGACTGGTGACCTTATGGAGACCATCGCGGTGAGGGAGTACGACCTGGTCGCCAACTTTTTTCGACCATCGACGTCGGGAAAACACCCCGGAATAATCGTTATCGGCGGAGCGGGTGGGGGATTGAGCAGCACATCCGCGGTAGGTTCGCTGCTGGCAGAGTGGGGATATGCAACGCTCGCTTTGGCTTACTTTGGCGTCGAATACCTTCCTACACGGCTTCAGGAGATACCGCTCGAGTACTTCAAGCGGGCAATCATATGGCTGCGCGCGCATCCGTCGGTTGCGCCCAGCAAAATCGGCCTCGTGGGCACCTCGAAAGGCGGCGAAGCTGCACTGCTGGTAGGCGCCACCTACGGAGAGATCTGCGCTGTCGTGGCGTACTCGCCGAGTCATGTCGTCTTTCAGAGCATCGATGAGGCGTGGTCGGACTCTTCGATGTCGAAATCCTCCTGGACGCTTCACGGCGAGCCCGTTCCTTATGTGCCCTTCCGAATGGACAACGATTGCATCGAGCACTACGGCTTTTATTTAGGGCTCTACCTCGCCAGCCTTCAGGATCGCCAAGCGGTGGGGCGTGCGGTCATCCCCGTCGAGCGTATCAACGGCCCCGTTTTGTTAGTCTCCGGAGCTGATGACGCCATTTGGCCGTCGAGCATGATGTGCGAACGGGTCGTCGAACGGCTCAAACAGCACAACTTCCGCTTTTCCTTCCAACATCTGCGGTACGATGGCGCTGGGCACCTGCTTGCAGGACCGAGCAGACTCACGCCAGCCCCCTCAATCAGTGCCGGGGGCATGGCTTTTGGCGGAACCGAGAACGCAAATGCCGCCGCGAGAGACGACGCGTGGACGAAGGTGTGCGGTTTCTTCGGCGCATATCTCAAGTAATAGCAGCACGCGAGCACGTGGCTACGGCGTATGCAGAGCCGCCTTTACATCTTAACCCACCAAGCTGAGCTCAAATCCGTCCTTTCGCTAAAAAAGGACTGGAACTTTTCGCCAAGCTAAAATAGACTGATCCTTCGAACCTCAAAAATGGCTCTACTGGCGACAATACGTCTTCACGGTGGCAGCTACTTCCTGCTAGCGGCCTGCGCCAGTGGGCTTTTGTTCTGCGCTGCGGCGTGCACGATCTGCACGATCCGTTTTTGTCGCGTTTCAGGACGCTTGGCACTCGCAACGTACCACAATAGTTGTTTCTTGTTTGACGCGCTGAACGCCGCGAAGTTCTGTCCAGCGGCTTTGTTGTCGGCAAACGCCGCTTCGAGGTCAGACGGGATGGTGAGCTGTTCTACCGGGTCATACACGTCCCACGACCCGTCCCTTTTCGCTGCCTCGACGACTGCTAAGCCTGCCTCGGTCATCAACCCCTCTTTGACGAGTCGCACCACCCGTTCTTTGTTGCTTCGTGACCACGGGCTCTTTGGCTTTCGAGGGGAGAGGTAAAGCATTGCCCGCTCGTCGTCGAGTGAGCGAGTACGGCTGTCTATCCACCCGAAGCTCACGGCTTCGTCAACGATTTCGTCGTACGAAAGGCTTCGTTTACCTGCGACCGCTTTGTCATAGACCAGCCAAACGCCGCGAGAGGTCGCATGATTCCGCTCGAGCCACGCACGCCACACCGCGCGGTCTGCGGGGTAGTATCGATCTGCTTTGTTTGAAGTAGTCTCGGGCACAGGACGCTTGTGGGCTTCGATCGTATATCAAGCTACATGTTCAGCGGCCGCTTACTCCGCTGCCGTTAGAGCTAGCACTTTGTCGTGAACGTCTTTATGACATCGCCTTCACACGGCGGAGGTCGCCGGTTCGAATCCGGCTGAGCCCATTGATTTTTATTTTCGTGCAGGCTGTCGCGTTCGTTTGAAAAAATAATGGAATAAAGTTCTTTAATCTCAGATTCAAGCTCTTGCAAGCGATTTTTGATGCGTTTTGAGCTGTCAAGTTGTATAGCTTTTGCTGAAGGTTGTATAATTTTAGGGGGCACCGCTGCTTCATCAAAAACAATAAAAAGTGCCCGCTTGTTATTGCGCCAGGGTTCAAAAATTTCTGCTACCTGACCAATTTCGTCTGCGTAAGTCTTAGGCAGTCGAATCAGTGGATAGACGATGTCAGCCTTCGCTTTTAGTTTGGTAACCTTCGACTTTCCAACGCGTTTCATAGTTTCGTTAAGCCGCTTGACGTAATATGTTCTTACGCATTTTAAAGATTTTCCGCCTGCTCTAGTAATTGCGCCAGCTTTTGATGTACATCAGCTATTTCTCCCCGATGCGGCATTTTACCTAGTTGCTCAGCAGCAGCGGTGAGTCGCTGCAGCATATTAAGAATGGCTTGGTCTGACACGCCAACCGGGGCCATCCGACTGGGTGAACAATCCGAGCGGTTTGTCAGCCACGAAGAAGGCTGTTGGATCATTGACAGCCCGCGACGCTATTGTTAGATCCAATCATCGACAAAAACAGAGGATCTGTTTAATCGAATGTCTGTTATTTAACGGGTTAGCTTGTAGGCGAAAAGGAGCGTAAAAATTGAATGGCTATAAGACAAAGTGAGGTGAGAAACC
Organism: Halobacteriota archaeon; assembly: GCA_049578125.1. Classification (GTDB taxonomy): domain Archaea; phylum Halobacteriota; class Bog-38; order Methanoflorentales; family Methanoflorentaceae; genus Methanoflorens. Next base: position 528 of record JBAULJ010000065.1, on the reverse strand, counting down.
ACTCGTTACCCGTAAATAGTTGAATCTCCGCTTCTATAGCCGGCTTCGTTTTTTTCTAAAGTGCGGCAACATCGCTCAAATTGAAATGCTGTTCTTTCTTCATAAGCATCAGGGATTTGTTTATTCAACTCATCTGATGCCAAATAACGGTAGATTTTGCGGAGAACACTGCGTACTACTTCAGTATCCACGACACTCGTGATCAACTCGCAATCAGTTAACGAACGAATCTCAAGAAAGACGTCTGGTAATTCTTGGTTTTCGCCATTCAACAAACAGCTTCTAATTAGGCTAAAAACATCGTGCGGATTTTGCTCCAGGGTCCTCTTTAGGTATTCGTCGGTTTCTGCACGCGTGCGTGTACGAGACCACATTCTGAGGAAAAAAGGTGCGTACTTCGGATATTGAATATATATTGGCGATCTTTCCGCTAGATGCTTGATTCTATCTACAATAATTCCACATAGCTCACTTTGTTCTTTGTCGGAAAATGGAATTTCTGATTCTTTATGATTCAATGCACAGACT
>JBAULJ010000064.1:0-5576 GCA_049578125.1 Halobacteriota archaeon | reverse complement strand
GGCTCCGCCGCCCAACGCCCCTACTACGCCACCTTCGCCGGCGACAGCTCCTACCAGACCTCAACGAGCAGCCCGGCTCTTACAATCACCGTTCATTAACCGCTGGATGTACGACAATTAGCGAAAGCGTCGGTTGAGCACAAGGCATTAGGCGACGGCGGCCGGAATGTTCTCGTCAAGCCTCAACGTTTCAACAGAGGGCCCCCGTCATTTTGCCTCATGTTGTTTAGCGAGTCAACAACCAATGGGGGCTCTGCCGGCGCGAAAAAAAATCTTTGAGAGCAAAGGCCTTCCTTATTTAGTTCCTTCGTTATTGCTGGTATGTAGATTCTCTACATTCTTCTAATTCTCTCTTATTACCGTTAACAGTGTAGGTTTGATACTGGAAACGACGTAGCACCAATAGTTGATGAACTAAAATGGCGTGGCGTCACACACTTCTCGCAGACCGTCTTCTTACGTTTGTAAATCAGTTGTCAAGTGGGGAAAATTGCTAGGTTATCAAAGCCGTGATTACAATGTCGTGGTCGATTGATAATGGATGTTCCATAACCCTAATTTTGTAAGGTGAATACGCACGTAATGACGATCGTCTTTTTTGTTTAGCGGTTTGTACAAGAGTTTAACACAATGAGGCTAAGAAAGCAGCTTGATATGCGTGAACGCGTCCACTATCGCAAAATGACACAGCCCATAAACCGCAGCAATTGACATCGATAACGCGTCGAAAAAAAGTGTCGCGAAAGCGGCTAGTTGGTTCGCCTCATTGTGTTAAAAATAGCGCGTAAGTCGCAGCTAAACGATAACCCTTAAACTAGGTTAGCGCCCCCCGCAAAGATATCAAGATCGATTGCGTTCCCCATCGCCGTATATCCTGCCGTGTTCGGATGCTCGCCGTCAGACATTACGAGCGCAGGATCTGAATAGCCGGGATTCAATGGGTTGTCTATGACCGAATAAAAATCGATGAGAGGGTATCCCTTCACAATAGCGTACTCGGCTATCCACGCGTTCAAAATATCCCGTTGCGCGAGGTGGTAACTATTGGGTGGGACGGTACACAGCACAGGCACGGCGCCGTAGGATTCTACACGAGTGCACATCGCTCTGATATTCGCCTGTATAGTTGCAAGCGGTACTTCACCATTCGCTAGGTCATTAGTACCGCCCATTATAACAACAAAATGTGGGTCTAAAGCAAGGGCCGCGTCTATACGGGCGAGCATATCCGCCGTTTTAGCCCCACCAACGCCCTGTTCGACTACCTCCCAATCCCCGCCGAGCCGTGCTTTGAGATGATACGGCCAGTTATCGGGGTCAGCAAACCCTTCCGTGATTGAATCCCCGACGCAAACTATACGGTGCGCGTACAGCGGGTGCGGTGGAGAGGTCACTGGGGATGAGGTGGTGTTGCCGCTGCTACCGAAGCTAAACGTGCCCACGCTTGGGAACCCCCAACCGCCGCCGGACGGTAAACCCCAGTCTTTAGGACCGGGAAAACCAAAACCGAGCACATTAACTACCAATATGGCGATTGCGATAATCGATGCTAGCTTCTGCTGCATAAACAAATTCGCAAACGAGAGCCATACAACTTAAGCGTTGCTATTTTCATTAACAACTGTTGCTTTTGAAAGATTTCCAGTTCTGCGTACTTAGTTTGGCTTCTGAATATGTGGGGCAAAAAAGTCTTCAGATTAAAAGCCCGCTACGACCCTGATCACCGAAAAAAGACGACATATGAATGGGCTCGGCCGGATTCGAAATCGAAAAAAGAAGCTCTGCGGCCTTGGTCTGGTTGGCAGAAGCGTGATCTTTGCGGTTTGAAGACATGACGCTTTGACTTCTAATTCACTGTAAAGACCATGAACGCTCTCCGCGCCTTGCACCCTCACCCGTATCGGTCGCTCATCGACACGTCGTGGGTAATACCTGATATCGCCATCCTGAAATGTTCCGATCACTCCGGGTTGTTTAAATAGCCAATAGGCTATGCCCGATTCAATTCGCTGCCTCATCTTTTTTTTTACTCAATTGGCCGTGCAGTGGCGCGATAAACAGTCTAAATGTGCCGAGGAACGCATAGGTGCGTGCGGAAAACTCCATATAGTGGTTGAGGTACGCTCCCATGCGATCCTGGGTCCCGGACTTCCACATACCCCTCTAGATAAGGGTCTTCTCTCCTCGGGCAAAATGCTCTGGATCGTAGACACGGTAGAGCCCACCTACATACTCGCGCGTGTGCTCTGCAAAGCGTGCCTTGAATGATCGTCCGGTCTCGCCAACGTAATACGTCAAATACTGCCCGCCGTACGGAACTGTGTACAAGTACACGCCGGCTAACTCTGCCCTAGCTTGGTCAAATAGCGTATCACCATGCGTTCCATACCATCGATACGGGCCGTAAAACCGTGCTTAGTGAGACGTAGCGTTCATTAAATCTTCACCTGCGTTACCGTCATGCGACAAACGTGACAAACGTTGCGTTGTTTTCACGCGGTAGGCTATATATGCCCTGGGTCGGCGGAGGCAAGCGCCTTGTTTTTTCGGACATATGCCACTGCCTGTGCTGGGGGAACGCGCCAAGCACTTTGCATGCCGTAACCATACGTTTTCGTATCTGCCTGAAAACGGGGCCCAAAAATCAAAGGAAATTTCTTCTTTCGATGATGAGAAGGGCGCTAAGGAGAGGATAAAAGGAACACACCTGCGCTTTGGATGCTTCTATAGCTTTGCGCGACCTCACTACCACTCGCCTGTGTAATATCTTTCTCATCTAATACTCAAATTCATCGTAATCGTCATCATAACCCCCTTCGAGCTGCTCCGGTCCACCATAGGAGTAATAGATATCGTCCTCGTCCAGTTCGTCCCCGGCCTCGAGAGGATGAATGTCGTGCGTAACCAGGCATAGCGCCCTCACCGCGCTGTTCTGCCCCGTTTGGTAGGAGTTGAATATCTCAAACTCGACCAGCAGTTCGGGATCGTTAGGGAGCTTGATCTGCCTGTAGCTGATGAGCAGCGAGAGGTTCTCGTAAGCGAGCGCCAGCTTTTGCTGCGCCAAGTCTATACGCCTGACGTATGCCCCCCTGCGCTCAAGTGTTTTGAGAATCGCCTCATCCGTCCCCGCCTGCGCTCTTACCGCTGCCTCATAGCGCTGCGCTGCCTGGAAAACCTTATCGATTTGTTGTTGCATAGACTCGTATTTGGTCCGCTGGAGGAGGACGATAGCCTGATGATCGATATTGTAAACCGCCAGCACACCGTATTCTTCAGCACGTGCGGGGATCCACCCAATCCTGTAGTCGTCCTCGACGTGAACCGCCCCCTCCTTTGTGTCGCCTACGATCTCGCTCGCGTCTATGCTGAGCGTGTCTTTCTTTTTCCTGAGGGCCCACCAGCACGCGAGCGACACGGCAAACACGAGGTCGTCATGCTCACCCTCTCGCCACGCCTCGTATGTATCGTGTCCGGTGGCTATGTTGACCTTGACGTGAAAGTTTTGGAGCTCGGTAATGAGCGTGTCGCCGTGCTGTAGGCCGTCCGCTATCTTTAGCGTCTTTTCACCAAGGAGCCGCTTGGCGCTTGAGACCAAATCGCGCTTGGGCACATGCCAGGAGCCTTTGTCATAGTTTGTAGAGCTGCCGCCGTGCACTTGAACGGCTACGGGCTTGAGACCGGCGGCCTTGAACATGTCCACGATTGGAGCTCCGACTCCTGTAGCGTCCAGGATAAGGGTTGCGTTGCCGAGCGGCTTAACCGCTTCAAGCAGACTCGAGACGTGACGTATGACCTCCACGTATGAGGTGCCCAGCTGCAGGCGCTCAGCGTGGCGCACCCTGTATTCATCTATTGGATCGCCCGTCGCCTTCGGCGGCTCGCTGCGCATATTAGGAGGCGCTTGATCGGGGGCCCTGGCTATCGATTTGACATCTGCAATTCGACGAACGTGCTGCAGCACTACAATAGCCGTATAATCTTGACTTTGGCCGATGTCCAGGCCAACATACACGCCTGCGCTTTGTTCTTCTATGTCCATCTCTTCTTCTCTCTTTTTTTCAGCGGAGTCTTCTTCAAACGTTAAGGCTTCCATCCGGCGCGAACAGCGGCTTAATGTCACGGGACACTGCGGCCTCTATCTCCTCATACGAAAAATAAGCATCAACGTTCTCGCTGAACTCGCATAGGTACTCTTGTCGAAACCACCAGTCCCCAAACGCAAGGCGCTCCTCGGCTAGGAACTCAGGAGCGATGCGTGGACACTCCCGCGCCGTTATCTTGATCTTTTTCCACGCTTTTGATTCCGACCACTCCTTAAAGAAAAAACCGCGCTTGCCGAATGGTGTGAGTAAGAGGATAAGTCGCCCTCGGGAGACGGCGAGCATGGGCCGCACCGAGTAATAGAGCTCCTCGGAGACCTGTGCGGCCTCGTCAAGGAGCTCTCCCGACTGCCGCTGTGACGGGGAGAGGATTAGGACTAATGACTTCGGGTTTACGAGGGAGTGGTGGAGCGCGAGAAGGGCGACGATGGTCGATTTACCCGACTGGCGCGAGCAGTTGAGGATGATGTGCTCGTCCGCGGAGGTGAGAAGGTCGCGCTGCCAGGGATCGGGCTCGATGCCCAGCTTCTTGACTAACGCTACAGGATCGGCAGGAATCCCTATCTCTGCTGCGGTCTTGGCCCTCGCGTGGCGCGCATGATACCTTTCCAATCGGCTAATTCTCGATCGGTGTTGACTCATGCACGTGCTCCTCAAGCACGGCTATCCGCCGCTCGTGGTCGGTGACCTCGATTACACGCAGGCCGATCTCGACAGCCCGCAGTTTGATCCTTAGCTTCGTCTCAATGTTCAACGAGGCGCTGTCGGCCTCGCGCGTTTCGGCAACGACCTCATTGAGCAGGTCACAGAGGTCCTCAGCTGTGGCAATTTCGACTTCGGTTAGACGTTTATCCAACCCTTTTTTTGTCCAACTCTCAGAACGTCGCTTCCGTTTGTACGCCTTGTCGTATTCGCGACGTCTTGTTTCGTCTCTATATGGCATTGTTTTGTTTCTCCTTCATGCGTTCGCTTTCTCTGTGCCCTCTCATCGGTTTGGCTTACTCCGGTTCCGTGAGACGCTCCATCCCTTATTGAACCCTTGTCGGAAACTTTTGTGTGTGACAATTGTGACGGCAGGAACATTCCCGATTGTCTTATGGCACTCCCAATGTCCAAATGTCAAAGTCTCCTTAAGTTACACCCAAGCGAAGGCATTTCTAATTCTCTAAACTTCGCCTAATTAAAAAAAGCCGGAATGGGGTATATAAAGGAGACTACACGATAAGCCCAAAATGGCGTTTTTATAAAAAATAAACAGAGAAATCTGTTAGTTGGCTGCTGCACTTTTGATTTATCGCAACCGTCTGCAGGCCATGTCCAACGAATCCTAAGCTTCTATCGAACTCGATTTCTAAAAGAGCAAATCGCTGTTAGCTCATTTGATCGCAGATGCGCGCATTCACAGCCCGGAGATACGTTCGGCGGCGTTGTTGTCTTCGAAGTGCCTCGTAATGTTATCCTCGCGTCTCTGACCAA
>JBAULJ010000063.1:0-5741 GCA_049578125.1 Halobacteriota archaeon | reverse complement strand
CAAATGCTAACATACTTAGGTTTTTTCTTCAAATGCTAACATACTTAGGTTTTTTCTTCAAATGCATACAATGTGGACTTCTGGGTGCTTGTTGTGAATCTCTTCGGACAAAGTTTTAAAATAAAGCTCGGTGTCAGGGAATGGGTCCAATAGGACCAGATGCGCTCCGGAGTCTTGAATGTTGAACTCCTCAAACTCACCGTGATAGAGTTCTATGATGGCGTGATCAGTAGTGGCGGTACAGAACAGATCAGGAGCCCTGCTGGACGCTCTTTTAGTCACTGGGGCTCGGCGTAACGTCCGGATACCAAGTATCTCTCTATTCACTTGCAAGTTGAGATACGCGTTTTCTACAGCCGGCAGCCAAGCATCGTTTAGCATAACTTTTTGAGCGCCCATCAGCACACTCATAAGCCCGAGAGTTCCGGGTCCGGCGAGTGCGTCAAGCACAACGCGTCCTGCAATGGGAAGCGTTCCGAGTTTCGTCATTTTTGCCACGTTGTCGTGTTCAATATGAATTTTCGACTGGCTTTTGTGCACTAGGATCTGTCCGTACGCCGAGGTGACTAAGTCGGCTCGCATGTCGCAGCCAGCTAAGACGCGACAGGTGTGCGGAGTGGCATGGCTGTCAGGTAGACCGATCACTCGTTTCATATCCCCATAGATGACCCCCTTGACTTCGGGTATGTCTCTGAGAATCAGATCGCTTGCATCAGCAATAATTCGTTGCTTGGTTAGTAAAAGCAGGTTCTGGTACCCTATGTGCGGCGGAGCATAGGTAGGGACACCGGGCGACAACAGCGGGGTGCCTACATGTCGGAGAGTCAACCTCGGTCGGTCCTTATGTCCAATTGACAGGGCGAGTATATGCGCCATAACCGCATCGAGCGGTCTTCTTCCGCAGTTCGTACATTTCAGGTCGTCAAAGCTGATGTCGGTCAAATCGATTCGGTTTGTCTTGTCGAGAACTAAATCATTGCATGATGGGCACTTAACGTACAATGTGGGGGCTGTTTCAATGACGCGCTCTGCAGAGTTCACGCACGAACGGCTGCCGCAGCTCGGGCAACGAAGTCTCATCGCTTATCTATAGGTCTTTTCGCTATATAATGCTGCAGTTCAGAGCATTCACTAGCAGCGTTGCGTTTCTACGTCGTAGTTCGAGGCGAGCACAAGTATAGCCTAATGACAGCTGATGAGTGTGTGACATCCTTAACAAGAACTAGCTGGAAGACCGAGGGGTATTTGTGGAAGCGGGTGCTGTTGTCTCACGACGCGTTATATAGCCAAAGAATGAAAACTACAACTTATGTTAAAAAAGTGGACCGGTCGGGAATTGAACCCGAGGCCTCTACCATGCCAAGGTAGCGATCTACCCCTGATCTACCGGCCCAAATCGGTGCTCATTTTTGCCTGCCGTAGGCGAATCAAATGGAGGTAACAGTTTTTTAGACCCAAGGCATATAAGCGTTCCTTCGAACGAAAGGTACGTCGCACGTCTCGTTCGGCCTGCGAATTGGCAGACAAGAATTATTATATATCTCGTTCGCCTATAGGCATTGCGCCATCAACGAAAGGGCCCGTAGCTTAGCCAGGTTTGATTCTGTCCTGCGTCTCTTCAGGACGGAGAATATGCGCACGGCTGATAACCGTGAGGCCAGGCGTTCAAATCGCCTCGGGCCCATCATTCTCAGTAAACGATGATTTTAGCTTATAAGCCAAACCTTCGCATACTGCGACGATGCGCTGATCGTCAGTCCGTACGATAATCTTGTATAAGGCGGTGGTTTTGCCTGAGCTCTCTTCGCTAGCTTTTGCAACGAGCCGCGTACCTATAGCGACTGGTCTACGGTACGTTATGTGGAAGGAAAGAGCGACCGCTGTCTGATTGAACGAATTGCAAGCTGCCGCAAATGCCACGTCTGCTAGCGAAAAAATCAGGCCCCCGTGCGCAACTTGGTTAAAATTCAGCATATGCTCGGCGATTGTTAATACCGCTTGCGCATATCCTCGTTCGATCTTTGTGATTCGAGTCTCTAGGAAGCTCGCATAACGGTCGCTTTTTAGCTTGTCTAAAACGCGGGCAAGTTCACCGTTCGCATCGTTTCTTGTTAGACCCATCACGAATCAACTACATGCAGCATTTTCTTGTTGCTGTGAAGCTCCTCTGCAGCGTACTCAGCTAAGCGCGGCGACAACTTTTTCGTGGACTTGTGTCAGAAGCGTAAGATCCAACTTGCATCCGCATGTCTGGTTTTGCAGAACTTACTATGTATCATTTGAGCTTAGTTTGAGCTAGGTGCGCTTGTCGCAAAGATCTCGTCGATCTTGGCTGCCATTATAAAATCGTTTTCAGATAAACCACCTATATTGTGGGTCGTAAGGCTAATCTTTACGTAGTTGTAGGACACAAAGATGTCTGGATGGTGGCCTTCTTCTTCTGCTAGTTCTGCCACTTTATTGATAAAGTGCATTGATTCGACGAAGTCTTTAAATCTGAAACTTCGCACGATTTTCTTAACGTCGTCGTCCGGCTTCCACTGAGGCACCATGGGCAATAGGCCCTGAACGGTCTCAAGATCAAAAGGTTGCGTGCCGACCTCGCATGGAACGCAGTGTTTTTCTGTCAAGCGGGAAGCATTGTTAGTGTCAGCGTTGCTCATTTTCAATACCCCCTTAGTTTTGAACATCGTAGCGGTTAAGTCTATTGGAGAAAGTAGTGGAGTATTCCTCAGTTACAGATGAAAAATAATCGCCGGCCCAGATCGACTTCGCGCGATTCGATATGCGGGGGGTGCGATTTGAACGCACGAACTCCTACGAGAATAGGCCCTGAACCTATCGCCTTTGACCTGGCTTGGCAACCCCCGCGCTTTTCGCAGCCAATTGTGTGATTTGTGGCGTGATATATACGTATTTCTACCGCTCGCCTAAAGCTGTGCGGCAATTTCACATACAAGGCAAAGTTGGCAAAGGCTACTCACATAATCTCGCCATCGTTTTTTGAACCCTTCGAAGTGCCCGAACTGAATGATTAGGACAAGCCCCGTTATGAGCGCCATCTTTCTGAGCAGTGGCATTGACGTCCACGCTAAGTCTTTGTACACGTTTAGATAGAGTAACGCATTTGTCTCGTCTGGGAGCTTGAATTGGCCATTTTCGGCGAAGGCAACCTGAGTTGTTTCGTATTGCTCGGTAAAGTTGGTTCGCAGTTTGCCGTCGTAGTCGACCCAGAAATGCACGGGCGAGACCTTGACTGTGTGTGGAATCTGTTTCGCTTCAAGCAAGCTTGCAAGTAGGACGGCTTTCGACTTACAGTCTCCTTGCTGTGCTTTGAGAACGTCGCTGGGGGTGGGAAGGTACCAAACGGCGCCATAGGCTTGAAAATCGTAGGCATAATGAATGTGACTGTCCACATAGCGCTCGATCGCTGTCGCATTTGCCGGGAGCGAATCTGCTACGAGCTGCACGTCATTTGTTGGCCGAGTCGGCATCTCGAAGAAACGGTAGACGTTTAGTGGCAGCAACGCAGGGTTGGGAAAAAGGATAAGCAGAATCCAAATCGCAGCGACCGCTTTTTTGTGATGCAAAATTCGGTTCACGTTCATGTTCCGGCTGGACACTGCTATCTTTATGTACGATATACAATTTACTTAAGATGTGTCCCCTGATTAGCAAAGCTCAGGGCAAAGCATCTCCATGGAAATCGTCGTTTTAAGAGTGGGTCACAGAATCGACCGCGATCGACGCGTTACAACGCACGTCGGTCTATGCTCGAGAGCGTTAGGAGCCCAAGGAATGCTTCTTGCAGCTTCTGACCGCTCCGTCGTCTCTACAATCCGTGACGTCGTGCAACGCTGGGGCGGCAACTTCTGGATTCGCGACCAGGTAAACTGGAGGCAGGAGATCGCGAAATGGAAACATGACCGGGGGACCGTAGTGCACTTAACGATGTACGGACAGAACCTGCCAAATGTCATTAATCACCTTGAAACTGAGAGACTTATGGTCGTTGTAGGGGCGGAAAAGGTGCCTCCAGATCTGTTCAGACTCGCGGACTACAACGTGGCGATTACTAACCAACCGCACTCAGAGATTGCAGCATTAAGCATCTTCCTCGATCGCGTGCAGAGTGGTCAAGAGCTCGCGGCAGAGTTTTCGGGCAGAACGAGGATTGTCGGCAACCTTAACGAAAAGGTAGGTGTTAAGCGTTCTGAGCCGATCAATTAGCACTTCCAGTCGAAGTGGCGAACCGCTGCGAGTTCTGGTCGTCGGGTACAACACGAGGCACATCATGTGCTCGGCTAAACGAGCAGGGTTTTACGTCGAATCCGTAAGCCATTATGAAGACAGTGACTTGATTAAATGCGGCGATGTCACGCGTTTCATCAGAGATGAATTTCCTGGAGTAATTACCGACGCGGATTATACAGGTGTGAAAGCGCTCGTGAGGGGCCTCGCCTACGATCACGCGATATTAGCCGCTGGGTTTGAGACGCTTGATATCCCGCGGACAGCGGGGAATTCTCCATCACTTTCGAGCTTCGTCAATAACAAAGACCGTCTGAGGGACAAGCTTCAATCCTTAGGCTATCCTGTCCCTCAGCATTTTGACTTGGAAGATAACCTGTCTTTTCCCGTCATTCTGAAACCTAAACGGGGAGCAGGTGGATTTAAAAACGTTCTTGTCAGAGACAAGCAACACTTGCAGAGGAGTATTGAGCAATATCGTGAGAACGGCTGGGATGATTTTTTTCTCGAGGAATATGTCCGAGGTATTGATGCGAGCGCGTCGGTGTTGTCGACCGGAAAGCAGGCGCTCACGATAGCAATCAACGAACAGCTCATTGGTCTGAAGAATCTGGGCCCGATGCGACGATTTAGCTTTTGTGGCAGTTTGACTCCGCTAAGAACAAGCTATGCAAAGGAAATCGAAGAAATCTCAAATTCAGTAGCGACCGATCTTGGTTTAGTCGGGACGAATGGCATCGATTTCATTATTGGTGCAAACGGTCCAGTCGTAATCGAGATCAACCCGCGGTTTCAAGGAACACTCGATACGATAGAAGGGGCACTTGGCATCAACCTCGTTGAGGCGCATATCAAGAGCTGCCAGGGCGAACTGATTCCCCGCGCGAGATATAGCAGATTTGCGTGTCGCGTGATCTGTTTCGCAGAGCACGACTTTTACGTGACAAAGACCTGCGACTACGCGAATTACATGGACGTCCCTCGAAAAGGGACCTCTATCGAACGCGCAAAACCAGTCATATCGGCGATCGGATATGGCAAATCGAGAGATTGCGCGTTCAATAACGCGTTGCATTACATAGAAACCGCAAAAAAGGCATACCGGAGCTGAGTGTGCTCAACTCGGAGCTTCCCGCTCACGGATGCCATCATTAGTTATAAGACACTTTAACGCTAAAAAATTGTATGATGGATACTGATGTTGCAGTTCGGGGCTATTTGAAGAATCTCGTCGGAGAAGACGGCCTAGAAATGATTGAACGCGCGTCTATAAATGAGCTGACCGACGAAAAAATCGCGCAAGAGACAGACACGAACCTAAACACGGTGAGGCGGACCCTATATATCCTGTATGAAAATCGACTGGCAAACTACCGACGTGAAAGGGACAAGGACAGTGGATGGCTCACGTATCTCTGGAAAGTCGATCTAAGCGATATCGCGCGTAACATGGACGAAGAAGCGCAAAAGCTTATTCGAAGGCTTAACAC
>JBAULJ010000062.1:0-3319 GCA_049578125.1 Halobacteriota archaeon | reverse complement strand
GGTTTGAAGCAATCGACCTGTCAAACAAGCCTCTGAAACGTTTCACCAGAATCCCCAACTTGCATTTTTATTGTGGCGATTACCTCGATTTGAGCAAATTTGAGGACAACGCGTACGATATAGCCTTTATTATAGAAGCGTTTTGTTATTCAAAGAACAAATTGCGCCTTCTTTGCGAAGTGAAGAAAAAATTAAAAACGAACGGGCTATTCATTTTTTTTGATGCGTACGAAGCAAATCGCGCGAGCCCACTCAGCCAGTCTGAAGATATTATGTGGAAACTCGTTACGAAGGGTATGGCGCTCGACAGGTTCGAACGCATAAATGACGTAGAAGACTCTATGCGACAGGAGTTCTCAATAGTGGTTTCGAAGGACATCTCTGCGTGTGTCCTGCCTTCTTTGGAAAGGCAAGAAGCTCGATCGCGCTTCTATTTCAACCATCCGATTTTTGCGAAAGCAGTCTACAAAATTCTCCCACTTGTTATTATGCAAAACTTTGTCGTGGTATTGCTCCTGCCCACCACTTTGCGGAGGCATGTTTCGTGCTATTACCATCACGTGTTAAAAAACGATGGGTAGTTTGGTCTTCCTGCTCATTAGAACGCGCGGCGGACAGTTCTTGTCTCCTTGGCTGCGGTTCACCCCCCTTTCGTGCTTTCCTAGCAATCCAGCGTCTAGTGAGTTCGAGCTGTCCTGAGAGGACACGCTGTGCCAGATGACATTTTGCGAAGAGCCCACGATAGTTGCATGGTGAATCAGATGTGAAAGTTCCTAGCTGCCATATAACCCTTCGCTCGGCACATAATGGTTGGCTGCGCTATTATCTGGCAAGAAAAATAGCCGCGCAGGATGGGTTAAAGGCAACGCCTTTCGTTTGGACCGTTCGTGCACACGCAATAGGCAAAGGTGCCGGCTTGACGAGCCCACCACGCCAGCCCTCGCAAAAAGAGCATCCCTCAAATTGAATTCGCAAAAGCTTATAAACCAAATTGGCCGCAAAAAAGCGCAGCAACTATGCGTCGAATTGCACCGTTGACTAAACCTGAGGCGGGCCCTGCGCTGCTAACTCGCTCAACCGCTGCGTTGCAGGCATTGACTGTTCCCACAGCATTTCGAACGTGGAGACAAGATAATCTGCATAGGTCGCATCATCCGTATAGAGCATGCTCAATGGCTCGTTAAGCGCGATCCGCTTGACGTCGATGTTAATCGCGCTTATGCAATGTTTTCTATCCAACACTGCGTAAAATACCCCCCGATATTCGTCGAAGTGACGCACCTCTACGCCAATGTCTAAGAGTTCTTGCACCAGGCCAATTCCCGAGTACTTAACGTCGGTCACGCCACGCACGCTTCCTCCCTTCTCGATCAACGGTTTGGTGATGTCGTTTATGCCGAACACGGACACTACTGCAAGCCCTGGCATAGGCGACACCCATACCATTTCCTTCTCCAATGACAAGATCAGGGGCGCAGCGGCACTGACAACTTCCTTAACACTCTTTAGGATCTTGAACGTCGCAACGTCATCGGATGGCCGAAACCGCTGTTTTGCCGAAAGCTTCTGAAGCTCCTGCTTTCGAGCCTCCATCTCACGCAGTTCACTCTCTTGCTTTTTCACTGCAGATTCAAGGGCGGTGTTGAGGTCCACCGCCGCGTAGACCGTTGGCGCGTCGAGTGAAGGGCGCACCATGCCCTTCTCGATGAGACTGGTAAGCGTGCGGTGCACATCCTCCCGATACGTCTTCAGCGATTTCGCGAGGGGAGAAGGAGTCTTTGGACCGTACTTGAGCAGATGAAGGTAGAGCTGTGCCTCCTTTTCGCTCAGCCCGAAACCGATGAGACGAGTAACAAACTCAGCTTGGTCGTCCATCACGAAAAGATATGATAGGCCGTAGATATAAGTTGCCTTGTTCGATTGTCTCAATATTGCCTTGTTATGTCAATTAGGTGTCTAATCGTTCTAGGTGCCGCCTTACGCTCTGCTTTCATTGCGCAAGTATGCTTGGCCAATGGCATTATCAGTGCAATGCGGTGACAATAATTGCCAGATCAACATCTGAGTCGTGTAAACTCGCGGGGCGGTTAGTATAGATCGTTATCAGTCAGCCTACCCCTTCGGGGCAATAATCCGAATGCCGAGTGTTTTTATGAACTATGGTCTAGCACCGGTCGTCATAAGTCTCAGAGCGAGCATATGGAGCAGCTCTGTCAGCGTGTAGCTACTCGCGCCCGTGCGCACTCAATTTGCGGAGACCTCTTCTAAAACTCGTGTATCCGCTTTTGCGCATCAGTAGCTTCTGCCCAGACCGTATCGAAGCTTGAAAGCAGGTACCCGGCGTAGTCAGGATCATCAGTCCAGAATGCCACGATCTTGTCATCAATCGAGATATCTTGGACGTTGAGATGAATCGAACTAATGCTTTGGCGCTTGTCTGCGACGAACATAAACGGGCCCGTGTAGTTTTCAATATGGCGCACGTCTACGCCAATGTCGAGGAGTTCGCTTACAGTTTTGACATATGGTGATGAGATCGTAGTGATTCCGCGCACTCGTCCACCCTTTTGTATCAGGCCTTTGGATCCCACGTTGTATTGCGCGGCCATCACCAACATAGGTGCTGGGAGAAGCCACGCGATCTCTCTCTCTGCAGATTCTATTACGCCTGAAACCACCGCTATGGCTTCTTTCACGCTTTCAACAATTGTCCCTCGAACCATTAATAGAATGAAGTGTCCTGGGGTTTATAAAGTTGCGTGACATCATTTCCTTCACGTGCTATAATGTCGAGTTGCTGAGTCTCAGTGAGGGGCAGCAGCATTGAGCTCTCTCATTGCCGAGCGCGCGCCCTTTACGCCTGCGGCGGGCCTTGTTCTAAAGCTCTTGAATCCGCTCTGCTGCTGGAACTGGAACTGGCCACAACATTTCGAACGTCGACGCGAGATACTGGGAATACATAGGATCGTCGGTCCACAAGGCTGCCATCGGCGAGCTGAGCGAGACGTGAGCGGGGATACTTATCGCCGTCAAGCTACTTTTTCGGTCGAACACGACAAACGTAACTCCGTGCTGATCGATGTGGCACACAGCTTCGCCGATGTTCAACAACTCTCGCGCGTGGTCTATGAATGGATACGAGACGTCGACTATTATTCTTACTTTACCTCCGCGCTGGATAAACTCTCTAGCGGCATCGTTGACGCCAAACAAGGATGCAACAACCATCGCAAGTCCGGGAACGGCTACCAACCACTCCTCCTTCATTGACTCCAAGAGAGGAATAGCAGAAGCGACGAGTTCCTTAACACTCTTGATG
>JBAULJ010000061.1:0-1860 GCA_049578125.1 Halobacteriota archaeon | reverse complement strand
GTTTTAAGTTGCGGAAACTGACCTACGACATGCTCCGCTCGCTGCTTGATCGAGATCACGAGGAAGCATATTTTCCACTGCTTATACCGGAAAATGAGCTGCTCAAAGAATCAGAGCACATCAAAGGATTTGAAGAAGAAGTGTTCTGGGTGACCCGGGGTGGTTTTGCGGAATTAGACGTCCCGCTTGCGTTGCGGCCGACTTCGGAGACCGCAATCTATCCCATGTTTAGCATTTGGGTTCGCTCGCACGCAGATCTGCCCCTGAAGATTTATCAGCTCGTAAACACGTTTAGATATGAAACAAAACACACGCGACCGCTAATTCGCCTGCGAGAGATAACGAGCTTCAAGGAGGCCCATACCGCCCATGCCTCTTGGGAGGATGCCAAATTGCAGACCGACGCCGCTGTGGCTTTATACAAGGAATTCTACGACCGGCTAGGCATTCCATACATCGTTTCGCGTCGGCCGCAGTGGGACAGGTTCCCTGGAGCCGATTACACACTCGCTTTTGACACGCTCATGCCTGATGGGAAAAGCCTCCAAGTCGGTACGATTCATCATCTCGGCACAAACTTTGCAAAGACATTTGATATTACCTACGAAGATCGTCACGGCAACCAGCAGTTCGTCCATCAGACGTGTTATGGCATTTCGGAGCGCTGCATTGCAGCCGTCATTTCAGTCCACGGCGACGACAAGGGCTTAGTACTTCCGCCCGAGATAGCCCCCGTTCAGGTCGTTATTATCCCGATCTACAGCAAACAGGCTGACGGCGAGGCCATCTTAAAAGCCTGCAACGAACTTAGACACGAACTGTCGCGCTATCGGGTTGTTCTCGACACAGACGACGTCCGGCCGGGCGCCAAATTTTACAAGTGGGAAAAACAAGGGGTTCCAATACGATTGGAGATCGGTCCAAGAGATCTTTCGAAAAGCTCTGTTACCCTTGTGCGCAGAGATACAGGAAAAAAAGAGAGCGTCAAACGCTCTGAACTGCAGTTTCGACTCGCTCAAGCGATGACTGATGTCTTGGAAAACATCGCCGAAAAAGCGCGAGCGTTTCTCGTTTCGCATACGGTCGCCATAGAAATACCCGAGCAAGCAAAAGGCAAGACGGGCATATTTCAGATCTCGTGGTGCGGATCCGAGTCCTGTGGGCGTAAGCTTCAAGAGTTAAGTGACGCTGACGTATTAGGAGAGACCGAACCTATGAAAGGGCTTTGCCCCATATGCGACGCACCGACGACCATCCGGGCCCTTCTGGCTCGGTCGTACTGATGCTGTATCGGGAGCAAGTGAATGGCTCGCACGCGCATCTTTCAGTCATTTGAGATGCACGCGACCACGTTTCGGGCATCCGATCGCATTCCGCAACTTACCGCCGACCGGGAGGCTCCGAGGACCTTGCTTAGTGGAGAAAGGCTTGAATTCGATGCAAACTGAAACCCTCGATCGAAAAATCGCCGAGCTTCAACTCGACGGTTATGCGCAGTACGCGGCGTCTTCGCAGAACGCAAATCTCTACTACTTGACAAATTTCTTAGCAGAAGATCCATTCCTGTTTTTGCGCTCAGGCGAACAATCACTCCTCGTAGTCTCAAGCATGGAGAAAGCGAGGGCCGTTAGATTTTCGATTGCTGATCGCGTGCATTCGAGAGAGGATTTTCAGAGAGATCCGCGCGAAACGGAAGGCGATCGCGCCACACCCAACATGATTGCCTCAGTTCTTAAAGAGTGTGAGATCAAGCGCTTGGGAGTTAATGCTGATTTTCCGATAGGTTTGGCTGACGAGCTACGGCGTGCCGGTTATGAGATAGAATCTATATCTGGTTCGATCGAAAGCCTACGCTGCATC
>JBAULJ010000060.1:0-4467 GCA_049578125.1 Halobacteriota archaeon | reverse complement strand
GCATCATCAGAATCGACGGCAACATTCGCGGCAACGCGCACGTGGGCATCGACGACAAGGTCGTCGTTCGGAAGGCGAAAGCGAATCCCGCGGTGAAGATCACACTCGCGCCGACGCAGCCGGTGCGTATCGTCGGCGGCGAGGACTATCTTATGCGATTCCTTGAAGGGCGCCCGGTACAGAAAGGGGAGATGCTCAGGGTCGAGATGCTGGGCAATCCGATAACCTTTGTTATTAATGCTACCCAGCCAGCAGGCATCGTGATCGCTGGAAAGAGCACGCAGATAACGCTCAAAGAAAAGCCGACGATGGCAGCGGAACGTTCTATCTCTCACGTGACCTACGAGGATATTGGGGGCCTGCACCGGGAGCTCGGGCTGGTCCGAGAAATGATTGAACTCCCGTTGCGGCACCCTGAGCTGTTCCAAAAGCTCGGCATCGACCCACCGAAAGGTGTCCTGCTCTACGGTCCGCCCGGAACCGGAAAAACACTCATCGCGAAAGCCGTTGCGAACGAGACGGACGCCTACTTCATTAACATTAGCGGGCCGGAGATCATGAGCAAGTTTTACGGCGAGAGCGAACAGCACCTGCGCGAGCTCTTCAAGGAAGGGTCGGACAACGCCCCCGCAATCATCTTCATCGATGAGCTTGACGCGATCGCGCCGAAGCGAAGCGAAGTGACGGGGGAGGTCGAGCGCCGCGTCGTCGCCCAGCTGCTCGCGTTGATGGACGGCCTCGAAGCACGAGGACAGGTCGTGGTGATCGCCGCTACCAACCGTCCGGAAGGGCTCGACCCCGCGCTGCGGAGGCCCGGTCGATTCGACAGGGAGATTGAAATTGGCGTGCCCGATGCGGCCGGCCGTCTCCAAATATTGCAGGTCCACACGCGGGGCATGCCGATCGCTGACGACGTGAAGCTCGAGGACCTTGCCAGTACGACGCACGGATTTGTCGGTGCTGACCTCGCCGCATTATCTAAGGAGGCCGCCATGCACGCGCTGCGAAAGATTCTTCCCGAGATTGACCTCGAACAAGAGGTCCCGCAAGAGGTACTCGACAAGCTCCAGGTCAGTAAAGTGGACTTCAACAACGTCCAGAAAAACATCGAGCCTTCTGCGATGCGCGAGGTGTTCGTCGAGGCTCCGAACGTGAAATGGCAAGACGTCGGCGGTCTTGAAGCGCCCAAACAAGAGCTTAGAGAGGCCGTCGAGTGGCCGATAAAATTTGCTGACGCGTTTAGCAGCATAAACACCAGGCCGCCGAAGGGGGTGTTGCTCTTCGGCCCTCCCGGGACGGGAAAGACGCTCCTCGCGAAGGCGGTCGCGACGGAAAGCGAAGCCAACTTCATCAGCATAAAGGGGCCTGAGCTGCTCAGCAAGTGGGTTGGCGAATCGGAAAAAGGCGTGCGCGAGACGTTTCGTCGCGCCAAGCAGGTCTCGCCTGCCATCATTCTGTTCGACGAGCTCGACGCGGTCGCACCAACCCGAGGGGCGAGTTCTGATTCACACGTGACAGAACGCGTGGTGAGTCAGCTGCTGACCGAGCTTGACGGTCTCGAGGAACTAAAGGACGTCGTTGTGATCGGAGCAACGAATCGCCCAGACCTGGTCGATGTCGCGCTCATGCGGCCGGGAAGACTCGATAGGCTCGTGTACATACCTCCGCCAAACGCGTCGAGTCGCGCGCTAATATTTGCTATCCATCTCCGAGGAAAACCGCTGGCGGATGACGTCGACATCGAGCAACTTGCCAAAGAGACCGATGGGTACGTCGGTGCTGATATTGAAGCCATTTGCAGAGAGGCAGCCATGCTCGCTCTCCGAGACTTCATTAGACCCGACATGACGCCTGAACAGGTCAAAGAGGGCGCGCCTACGATTAGGATTACGAAAGCACACCTGTACGCCGCCATCAATCGCGTCAAGCCGACGGCGTCGCGCGACGTGCTCCACCAGTATGAGAACATTGCAGCGGAATTTGCAAAGTTCTCCGTTACGGAAGAAGAACCAGAGGAGAAGGCGGCGAAGCCTGAATACGCAGGCTACGCGTGAGACTAAAACCTCAATCAATAGCGTTGAGGAAGTGAAGGAGGCTTAAAAATGGCGAAAAGGCGAAGGAATTTTTTCGATGACTTTTTCGGGGGAGGGTTCGAAGAGCTGATGGATCAGATGTTGCGAGACCTACAGGAAGGAAGGCAGCCGAAACCCTTCATTTACGGGTTCTCGATGACGCAGCATCCCGGCGAAGCGCCCGAAGTGCGAGAATTTGGGAACATACAGCCCTTAGGGCGGGGCGTCAAGACGGAAGAGGAGAGAAAGCCTCTGATTGACGTTATGGAGACGAAGGACGAAGTTCACGTCATCGCCGAGATGCCAGGGGTTGACCGAACGGATGTGCAGCTCGATACGACCGAAAGCAGACTCGATATCAGAGCCCAGAATGAGTCTCGAAAGTACAGTGAAAGCGTTGAGCTTCCGGTCAAGGTTGACCCGCACAGCGCAAAAGCAACCTATCGAAACGGTGTCCTTGAAGTTAAGCTGAAGCGCGTCCAACCCGAAGAAGAGAAGTCGCACATCAGCGTCGAATGAAGAGGCTTGCCCTCTTCACATTTTCTTTTTGATCGCGTTAGGTAGGGCGCTAACGTCGCGAAGCACTAAATCAGGCCCAGCACGGGTCAGCAACTGACGCGTTGCAAAGCCGCAGAGTACTGCAGCTGTTTTTGTTCCCGCTTTTTTCCCCATAAGGATATCCTCAACCATATCGCCAACGTAGAGCACCTCTGAAGCGGCGACGCGTGTGTGTTCTATTGCCGTAAGCAAGGTTTCCGGTGCTGGCTTCCCGTGCTCGAATCCAACGTCGTCGCCAAACAACATCGTATCGAAGTGCGACTCAATTCCTTGTTCACTGATTTCGCGCGTCACACGTTCTCGAGACCCGCTTGAAACCAGGCCGAGCTTCAAGTTCATCTCTTTCAGTTCACGCAAGGCGCGAGTCGTGCCCTCGTAGAGCACGCAGTCCTTTTTGTGGCTCGCATAACAATTCATCCACGTCTCATCTGCGGCGGCCCAGTCGTCTTCGCATATTCCCAAGTGCAAGTAGTAATCGTGGTAGTTCGGTCGGCTCTGTTCTCTGAACGCCTCAAGGGTCACTTGTGGCAGGCCGAAGGCGTCCATGACGACTAAGTAGCTCTCGTAGGTGGGGATGACTGAATCATAAAGCGTCCCATCCCAATCGAACATCACCGCTTTGAGCATGTGGTCACTCCTGTGGCGGCTTTTCGTTCATGATGGCAAAGCATTTCCATAGCGCTTTGTTGTCATACTGAGTAAGCCGCTGTTCGACGAGCTCTGCGATCGTATTGTTCGCGAGCGCGTCATTTATTCGTGCTTCTGAAAGGCGCAGTATGTGAACGTTGTGCCGAACGCGCGCTTCAGGTGAGCGCTTGAGTTCTTTGAGCGCGTCACGCGGACGGTGGCCTGCACAAAACGTGCAGTTGCACGCCCATTCGGTGAGCCTGTTAGCTCGCACAAGCCTGCCTGATGTTGTCAAGACTGAGCCGTATGCAAGTCCGGCGATAACGGCGCTTGAGCCGTCTGCTGACGTCACGTTGGCGCACGCAAGAAGCTCGAGGACGTTCAACGCGCTTCCTCCTGAGGCGTGAAATTGCGTTTCCGCAAACTCGCGTGAGAGTTGAAGGTATGCAGTGAGTACCTCAAACTGCTTTAACCGATCTTCTACGCGGAATTTCGCCAGACGAGAAAACAGGCCAAATCCTGCAGAGAGCTTGGTCAAATCTGCGTTTAAAGCTCTTTCGAAAATATGACGCGCGTCTCGGTACGTGCCGACTTCGAAGCCGGCGTACAACAAATCAGGCCGTTGAGCGTTCTCGCGAGCCCACAAAGCAGCTTCTAAGCTTGTTTCGATCGCCTTCAAACGATCTGCTTCGGCGTGATTCCAGTACGGCGTCCTGAAATTGCCGTTTACTGGCACGTTGAGGGTCATAAGTCCATCAGTCCTTTCGTTGATGAGTTTTTCTTGTAAAAGGAGCACCCTCTCTCTTGTTCGCAGTTCGGGCTTTTTCGCATACGGCTGCGAGAAGAAGTTGCCGCTATGAATGAAATGGTGTGGAGTGCCCGCGGGATCGTGCATGTACGCCTTAGCAAAGGTTGTGTTGTCGAAGGACAAAACGACCGGGTCGCACAGCCCACGCACCGTCGGGACGAATGTACGGTAAAATTGGAATGTCTTAGCAGACATCGTGTCGCTGTTGCGAGAAATAGGCACGCAAGTTTTTTAACGCACGGGTACAGCTTATATCTAATTGAATTGATATAAAACTGGTGACGTGACATGTCAAACGGGTTTATGGATTCGGAGCGAATACGCGAGATTGTGCGATCAAGCAAGGACTACCTTCAGATAATTTATCAGAACGAAACGAAACTCGTGTTAAAGGTACACAAC
>JBAULJ010000059.1:0-2389 GCA_049578125.1 Halobacteriota archaeon | reverse complement strand
GCTCAAAAGCTGTTGACCGAGGCCACCCCCAAGAGATCATTGGGATCGTATACGAGGTAGATAAGAGGCTTGATTAGATGGCTGTTATATTGCAGATTGACTTACTGCAATTTTTTTTAGCTTTAGTAGCAGCGATTTTAGGCTTCCTCGCGGCATCATTGGCGCCTTTCATCAAAGATTGGGATGACCGGCGTCGTTTGAGGAGGGCGCTTTATAGCGAGATTATTATGATGTATGATGCCTTGAGTTACATCTCTGAAAGTTCAAAAAGAGGTAATAACCTGTCAAGAGATAATCTCGATGATGAAGCATGGAAAGAAGGCTATGTTGTAGTTAGGCGCAGTTATGGATATCTAAAAAATGCGTTGCGTGGAGATACATACAGTTATGCAAAGGCATTACCCGCGCTATATTACGGAATAAAAGACATAAAAGGAATTGAAAGCGTGTATATCGTGCTTAATCGTTTCTTTACCATCGAGTGTGAAGTGTTGGGCCTCGAAATGACACATCCGCGTGCTAACCCATGGAATCAGATGGAAGCGCTGGAGTTTATTTGTACGCGCACTGTAAATGCTCTCGACCGCCTCTTTAAAAAAGGTATGTTGGATAAAAAATTACTTTTTAAGGAATCCGACCCCGCATCTGACTCAAGAGAATACTGGAAAAAAATTGCTTGAAGAGCCTTCAGCCGACTAGTCGAAATATAAGGAGCGCGTGTGAGGTCGCATACGGATTTATTTAGGTGAGTAGATTTGACGGGACTTAGCCACCGTTTTGCATAGTCGTAAGTGCGTCAAAAAGGTAGCGAGCCAAGATCATCCCATCTTTTAAACGAAGGCGAAAGCCTTCACAAACCCTCCGCCGTGTGAAGACGGAGGATTTTAATTGTTTTGAGGTGCTCTCTCTCGGCGACATTACCACGAGAAAGGCCAACGATCCGTCGCATATAGTCTGATAGATTCGCGTGGATAGACCGCAAGTTTCGAGAGCGTGTGCGGTAACCGGATAGTCGGGTAGTCGTAACCTGCTTTTGCACGATGGAGCGAGATCTTGCTGTGGTGAATCTCCAAAAGCTCGTGTCTGCGTGGCGCAAAGTCAGCAAGGTCGCCTGGATGGAGTTCAGCGGCTATCATAATACTTAAACGGTCGGCGTTGCGCACTTAACTTTTGTGATTAGCCGGGCGCGACTAAGCCAATCGGGAGCGTTGTGGGGGTGCGGGCATTTGAACTAACTGTCAAGCCCGAAGGCGAAGGTGCAGGGGAGCTCCGCGAGGATAAGCCGAAAACCCCCGGTCGTCACATATTTGAACGGCGTAACACCTGTCATTACAATCACGTTTTGATGCTGAAACCCGATCACAGTCTCTTTAGCATCAAACTCGCAGGTGAACGATCTTCAGTCAGGCGCTCGTGTCGGTCGCATCCATGAATTGTCGGATAGACGTGCTCAGTGAGGGGTCTCCCAACGGTTCTGCTATCGTCCGAACCTACGAAGGGCTGTCGCAGCGCTCTTGCGCACACCACTGTCCGCGTCGTTGAGCGCCCTTTCTAAGGGCTCAACGGCTCTGCTATCACCGATCCTGCCTAGGGCTTCCGCAGCGTTCACGCGAACACGCCGAATGTCCGAGTCATTGAGCGCCTTTATTAACGGTTCCACCGCCGGCTCACCAATCTTGCCAAGGGCTTCCGCAGCACCCGAGCGAACATCCCATTCAGAGTCGTTGAGCGCTCTTATCAACGTCCGCACTGCCCTGAAGCCACCAATCTTGCCAAGGGCTTCCGCAGCGCTCTTGCGCACACGTGAATCCGCGTCGTTGAGCGCCCGTATCAACGGCGCAACGGCCGGTTCACCGATTGTATCGCACTTATCCCATTGTCCTTTCGCTATCCAGTAGGCGGCCGCTGCCTCATCCCTGCCCGGGGTCCACCCGAACGTATCGAGGGCATCCGCAGCGCTCTTGCGCAAACGCGAATCCGCGTCGTTGAGCGCCCTTTCTAAGGGCTCCACTGCTCTGCTATCACCGATCCTGCCTAGGGCTTCTGCAGCGTTACTGCGAACATCACTGTCCGCGTCGTTGAGCGCCCGTATCAACGGTTTAACGGCCGGTTCACCGATCCTGCCTAGGGCTTCTGCAGCGCTCTCGCGCACACCCCAATCCGCGTCGCTGAGTACCTTTATCAACGGCGCAACGGCCGGTTCGCCGATCCTGCCTAGGGCCTCAGCAGCGGCCTTGCGAATTTGCTCGCCCGCGTCTCCGAGCGCCCTTATCAACGGTTTAACGGCCGGTTCGCCGATCCTGCCGAGGGCTTCTGCAGCGTTACTGCGAACATCACTGTCCGCGTCGTTGAGCGCCCGTATCAACGGTTTAACGGCCGGTTCACCGAT
>JBAULJ010000058.1:0-2764 GCA_049578125.1 Halobacteriota archaeon | reverse complement strand
GTACTTCCTGACGAGCGAGGAAGTGTTCCCGCCCTGGATTGCTCATACGCGTTACGAATAACTAGCCAGCGGAGGCAGGAATTACGAAGGAGTGTCGCTACCGCCGGCGCGAAAACATCTGGCTCGGGGCTGGAAACCTTGAGTACCACTCTTGCTCCCTTGCCGGCGAGGGTATTATGATCCACCAGGTACAGTGCGATGAGTGCGGGGTTGAAGCGCTTCGGAGGAGTTTTGACTGTCGTCATATGCGACTGAAGAAGCGGTTCCTAAGCGGAGGACACTCGCAGGAGTGTGTAAGTTGCGCTGCGAAGGGCCTCGTATTAGATCAAAGGCGCAGCGCGTGCACGACCTGTTTAGAAAAAGAATAGACTGCGCGTCCTCTCTGCCCTTACCTGCTTTTCAGGGAGCTTTCGACCTTGTCGATAATACAGTCAACGACTTGGCTTGTTCGAAGACTGCCTCCAAGGTCGTACGTCGTCTTGCCTTCGGCAATTACCTCTTGCAGTGCATCAAAGATCATGGCAGATTCGCGCGAGCTACCTAAGTAATCAAGCATCCAAGCTCCGGCGAGCACAGTGGCAGTGGGATTTACTTTGTCAAGGTTCTGGTACTTTGGAGCTGATCCGTGAGCGGGTTCAAACATCGCGTAACTGTCGCCAAAGTTAGCCGAATAGATCATGCCAATGCTTCCTACCAACGCCGCGCATTCTTCGCTTATTATATCCATAAAGAGATTGGTTGAGAGCAATATCGATTCGTTGAATATCTGTGGATTTTTCACGAGTTGTTGTGCTATGTTGTCAACGTGATACTCCCACAGTTCGATGCTCGGGTAGTCGTTCTTTGCCTCTCGAACAGCTTGGAGAAAAGCGCCGTCAGTCTGTTTTAGCATGTTGCTTTTGTGGATAGCGACAACGGTTTTCCATTTTCGCTTTTCTGCTTCTCGAAAAGCGAAGTTGGCTATTTTTCGGCTCGCCGATTTCGTGATTTTCCGCAGGGCGACAAACATATCAGCGGAGAGTTGTATTTCGCTCCCTGAGTACATTCCTTCAGTCGCTTCACGTATGCACACAAAGTCAACATCCCCGAGAGGACGAGGGGTATTGGCAAACGTCCGTATTGGACGGACGTTTGCGTACAGATCCATCTCCTGTCTGATAGTGACCGCTACACTGCGCGGGGAGCCTGGGCCTCCTGGCGTTGTGGTTGGTCCCTTGAAACAGGCTTGAGTCGAGTTAATCACGTCTCGGGTTTCATCGGGAATCAATGAGTTCCCTGTGTGAGATTCGTACCAGTCGCTTCCGGCTTGACATGGGATCATATTTACGGACGCTCCTGTAGCAGTCACGACTCGCATCATTGCCTTGACTAACTCAGGTCCAACCCCATCTCCCAGTATTACGGCTACTTCTTGCATTACCTTCACCTAATGGAGTTTGTCGTTTAAAAGGTCGTCGAATTGGTCAGTCCGTATATCCACCGCAGGCGTCTAAGTATGGTATTAGCCCGCCTCTTTCTAGCAATTCTTGCATAAACTGTGGGATCGGCTTGAAACGGTATTCTGCGCTTCGATGCTCGCTTCGAATCACCCCAGCGCCAAAATCCACTTCTAGCCCCTCTCCCTGAGCCACATCTTTTGAGACGTCCTCGCACTCGACTAGTGGAAGACCGATATTGAAGCCATTCCGGTAGAATATGCGCGCGAAGGACTCAGCGATGATGCACGAGATGCCGCAAGCCTTGAGAACCTGTGGCGCCTGTTCTCTTGACGAACCGCACCCAAAGTTCGGTCCGGCAACCAGAATCGGATCTCTTAGGCCTTGGCAATCCTCATAAAAGTGCGAATCGACTGATTCAAAGGTATGTTTGGCGAGCTTGTTCAAATCGAGCTCATCATACTTGTACTTCCCTGATATAATCTCGTCCGTATTGGTATCGCCAGGGAAAACTCTGACAACCTCCCCTTTAATGTTCATAGCTCCACCCTTTTTTGTAATCGTGCTCTAATCTTTGGGATTTC
Organism: Halobacteriota archaeon; assembly: GCA_049578125.1. Lineage (GTDB taxonomy): Archaea > Halobacteriota > Bog-38 > Methanoflorentales > Methanoflorentaceae > Methanoflorens. Next base: position 744 of record JBAULJ010000058.1, on the reverse strand, counting down.
GCGGATCTGTGATTCTACCTTCTATGGCGCTCGCTGCGGCCGTTGATGGACTCGACAGGTAAATAAATGACGTGTCGTTGCCCATCCTGCCTTTAAAGTTTCGATTTTGAGTAGAAAGAGCAACCTCGTTGTCTCCTAAAGCGACCGTCCTCCCAATGCAAAAACCACACCCAGGCGGACCAACAGCGGCGCCTGCCTTTAGGAACGTCTCCAAGATCCCTTCTTTGAGCGCTTCTAGAAGGACCCCCCGGCTTGCGGGATACACCACTAGTCGCGCTTTGCTTCGATGGCCGTTCAAGATTCGTGCTGCCACTCTGAGATCTTCAATTCGCCCGTTCGTACACGAGCCGATGCATACTTGATCTAACTCCTCGCCTTCAAGCTCTGTAACTGGAACGACGTTATCGACCTTGTGGGGTTTAGCAATCATAGGAACGACGGTTTCAGCGCGTATGCGAACCTCTTTGGCATATACAGCGCCCTCATCAGGGTACAGCGCTTTGAACTCGTTGCTTCGGCCGTAGCGCGTCAAATACGCTTTTACTTTCTCATCTGCTGCGCACAAACCGACTTTAGCACCGGCTTCGATGGACATGTTAGAGAGCGTAGCGCGTGATTCGACGCTCATTGCCTCGACCCCTTCCCCGCAGAATTCAAGCGCTTTGTATGTGGCCCCGTCTGCCGTAATTCGTGAAAGAAGCTCCAAAAAAACGTCTTTTGAGTGAACATTTTCAGGCATTTTTC
>JBAULJ010000057.1:0-5258 GCA_049578125.1 Halobacteriota archaeon | reverse complement strand
GGGATGGCGCGTGCTCGCGTTTCTTGGATGGGCGATCAACCGCGAGTACCGTAAGGCGGGGCATCACGTCTTCCTTTACCCGGACGCCTTGCCGCCACGCGCTGTCGGCGATGAGACCACACTCGGCTTCCAGCTGGAGGGATATCGACGAGCGTCCTGAAGAGCTCGCGAGCTGGATAACGAAGATGCGACAGAGCGACGGCAGCGTCGCACGCAGTGCACGGGAGAAAGCGCCGCATAACTAGGAATCACGTTCGTGCTCACGAAGTCGTGAAGGTTTTTCCAGCATTGGACGTACACGAAAGCCTTATTGACCTCTCATTCGAAGACTTGTGAAATTTGGTCGGACCATAATATCCTGCAGTTTATAAAAATATGGAATCCATCAATGAGAATCTTGGAATTTAAGCCGCCATTATGTTCTTCGCGCATTTCGTGCATCAAACTCACTCGGAGTTTTTGGGTTTTTTGCCCTCACTTAGTTTGTAGATGCAGAGTGTACCAACGATCAAGTGATATACCCACAACCTCGTTGTCAAGCGGGGTGACCCGATGAAAAATCACGAGATGACGCCGACGGAAGGATCATTCTGGTTGCAGATGTGCCCAGCGACCGATTTCCCCGTGCTCGAAAGGGGATTGGAGGTTGAAGTTGTCGTACTTGGAGGAGGTATCGCCGGGATCACCACGGCAACGCTACTCAAGGATGCGGGGCACACCGTGGCAGTGCTGGAAGCTGACAGAATTGTCAAAGACGTGACTGTCGGAACCACCGCTAAGATTAGCGCGGCCCCCAACCTAGTTTACGACAGCTTGCTTTCCAGGTTCGGCAAGGCCACCGCCCAAAAAACTGCCCTTGCGAACACGAACGCGGTGGAAAAAATAGCCGATATCGTGCGAGAGCGAAAAATAGACTGTGATTTCCGCCGCCTTCCGCTTTACATTTATACCGAGTCTGATGAGAAGGCGTACAAAATTAAGCGCGAATGTCGTGCTGCGAGGGGGTTGGGATTGCAGGTCTCCTACACCGAAGAGGTCCCATTGCCGTTTAAAACAGGGCCCGCTATCGTGTATGAGAACCAGGCTCAGTTCCACCCTCGGAAGTACCTCTTGGCCCTTGCTGAAGATCTACCTGGCAACGGCAGTCACGTCTTTGAAAAAACCCGCGCCGTCACCGTCAAATCCGGTGCTCGTAAAGAAGTAGTTACAGATCACGGCTCGATCACGGCCAGCAACGTCGTTGTTGCTACTCACACGCCGGTATACGATCCTGACAGGCTCTGTGACCATCTATCTCCGGCACGATCCTATGTATTGGGATTGTATGCCAAAGGGACTTTCCCTGACGGAATGTTCATAGATTTCGACCCCGTGCACACGTACCGCACCACGCCCACCGATAAGGGTAACATGATCATCGTTGCAGGGGAACACAGTCCTGCTGAGGTCCCAGACAAGAGCGTGTTCTACCGGCGCCTTGAAAACTATGCGCGCCAGCATCTGGAAGTTGAATCCATCGAGCATCGCTGGTCCAGCAAAGACGTCGTATCCGATGACGGTTTGCCTATTATCGGCTCGATGTCCCAAAAGGGCATATACGTAGCAACGGGATTCGGATTCTGGGGCATGAATAACGGCACCATAGCCGCCACGGTAATTGCCGATCTCATATCAAACAAACAAAACCAATTCGTTGGGCTATTTGACCCGCTTAGGTTTCGCCTGTAGAAAAAAACCGTAGCTGATGAGTCGTGACAGCGTTCGAAGGATCAAAACGAGCAAGTAATCTTATCGCCCCTCAGTGGGATGCGACGCTGCTTGTCTCCCTTTCTACGATTTGACGCAAAACCTGTGGATGAAACTGGCGTCCGGTTTCGCTATGCTTCTGTCCGCGTAAAACACCGACCTTTTCCGAGTCCTTCGGCACGAATGTAGCTGGTCCTTATCTCGTGAGGCAAGGCGAAAGCACTTATTCGTGAACGTTGAATGAGGCGCTAGGTGATCAATCGTGCGTTTTTTGGTATATTTCGAGGTTCCTACGCAAGTCGGCAATCGCTTAGATTTCGAAGAAGGAGGGCCCGGACAAATCATCGGATATATGATGGATCGGTTCGCGCCAGAGGCGGCGTATACACAGGCCGGCGCGCGCGCTGTCTTCATGGTGGCCGATCTGGATGAGGCACAAATGACGGAGATCATGCTCATTGTGTCGAAGAAGTTAGGCACGTACCCAGAGTTCACGCCCGTTGTTCCGGGAGCGGCAACGCCCGGCATTGCTGCGAAGGCAATAGAAGAGGCGAAAAAGGTACCGTAGGTCAGAGACCTATAGCGGGGCTGTTTGGCGAGTAAGGTAAGATACAATTTGATGCTTCAAACCAACCTTGCAGCTACATATGAAATGGGAGAATTAAGATGACTAAGTATAAGGAAAATGAAGGCCCCTACGAAGCGCTAACTCCTGCAAATGCGGCATTGCTGCTTATTGACCACCAAGTGGGACTGATGCAATTGGTGCATGACGCCTCCCCTGAAGAATTTAGAAACAACGTGTTGGGGCTGGCAAAAACTGCCAAATTGTTTGAATTACCTGTTATATTGACAACCAGTGTTGATTGGGGCCCGAACGGCCCGATTCTTCCGGAACTCAAGGAGTTATTTCCCGATGTCTCGACGATCCGACGCCCTGGCGTGATCAACGCCTGGCGCTGGCCAGCGTTCCGCGACGCCGTCGATTCACTGAATCGAAAGAAACTGATCATAGCAGCGATGACTGATTCGACTTGTCTGCAATTTCCCGCCCTGGATGCGGTTCTTGAAGGCTTTGATGTTCACGGCGTCATTGATGCGAGCGGAGCGGTGAGCGAGCACGAACGAGCGGCAACCGTAGCGACGCTAAGCCAAGCCGGGGTGAAAGTGGGCAACTGGTGGTCAGTTGCTGCCGAACTCCAGGCAGACTGGCGACGAGACGAAGCGAAAGGATGGCCTATGGCCATGATATTCCGCGAACATCTCCCCAGTTGGGGCTATCTGCTCGACACGAATTCAGCGTATGCCAGCGGTCAGATGGTGCCGCCAGAATGATGCGCAATTAAAAACAAAGAAGCCTTTCTGTTCGCTGGCTCCGGATGAACCTGTTCAACCTGTACATTTTCATCGAAATCGGTGGCACGGGCGGTGGTTGTTTTCGCTACACGTACGAGCGATTCCTGAATGAGGTGGCAGGCGTAACCGGAGACAAGCAGTTCCTAGGAATAGCCGCGATGCTCCACGAATCGGGTATGCTGTTTTCAGACGTTGGTAATCTGTTTTGCACCGCTGAAACTGCCGCAGACATCGATGCGAGGGTTGGCAACGCCAGCGAAAAGCTCGAAAACATCGCGAGAATAGAGCAGGAAGCATTCGAGCGCCTCGCAGAGATCGTTTCGTGATCGTGATGTGGGGCACTACAGAGATGTTTTTCGAAATGAACAATGAGAGAGCGAAAAAGCACGTAAAGGAAATAGCTATTTATCCGGAGGCCGTTTTTACTCCATCATGGGCATTCTATCAGATCTCATCGTGGTAGCACTTATCCTGATAATCGTCCTCTTGGCACTCACTATCTTCCTCCACTTGCTTCCGCTGTTGATACTCGTAGCATTGGTGCTCTTTGTGATTTGGTTCCTATTTTATCGACAAGGTCCACGAAGATCAATCGCTTATTAGCCTTACTCTCTTTGTTGTTTCAAGCGGATAAGCGTAATTGAGACTGGCAAAGCTTGTCATTTTTGAACGTGCCTTTCGCCCGTGTCCAGCATCCAGGAAATAAGCGTAGAAAAGTGCGCAGGGGCACCGCGTGCAAACAACGCATTATTACTTGCAAGCAAGAACGAAGGCATACATCTACGAAACTTCGTCCAACGTGATTCGTATGAACACAACGTATATGGTCGGAATTATAGCAGCTCTGTTGATAGCAACGATACTTGCATCTGGTTGCACATCGCCAACTACGACGTCAAGCAGTCCCTCACCAGCGTCCTCTACAGCAGGGCCGACAGCGCCCTCTACGAGCCAGTCGGGGCGCTTTAGCTTCTCTTTTGACCAGCGGAGCGACAACTCGAATGTGGGTCAAGGGGTCCCGACACCGTCGGCTGGCAACAGATATTGTGTGTATTACGCAACAGCAAGAAACGTAAACGCGCAGTCCAGTGGGATTAATGCACGCAGCTTCAAGCTCGTTGACACTGCTGGGAAGTCCTATGACGTCGATTATGCAACGTCACTCAGCACCGGTGCATTTCAGGGGGCATCAAACTGGAAGCCTGGCGATTCGGTCTCAGGCATTATCGCTTTTCTGATACCACAAACAGCCCAGCCAAAGAGTATTGTCTACAACGATTTTGTGCTGAGCACGACAATAGCAGTGTAATTTCTAATCTCGTGTAAGGTGCTCATCGACAACTTGAAAGAGACGGAGTTGGGCAAACGGCCGCTTAAGCAAGATTTTCGTGCGCGGCATCAGGATTTAGAGCCTTTGCAGACGTCTATTTTGTTCGCGCACCAAAAAGCCTTGCATTATTGGCTTTGGACAAGGGCCGGCAGAGGAAACGCTTAAAGCAAAATCCCACGAAGTAACGCATTGAGCATGGGTTTACTCAACTCAGTAATCTTGTTCATAGCTTTTGTCTTCCTGGTATTCACATTCTGGCCGGGAGCACTCATCGTAGTCGTCGTCTGGCTGTATTTGCAGTTCAGACGAAAGCGTCGAAGTGTGAACGTAACGCAAGGACAGCAATAGCACTCAACAGCAGCTTCCTGCAGAAAGCGGACACGAGGTGCTGTGAGCATTTCTGTTGCAACGGGTTCTGAAATAAGCGCACTGGCCTCGTTACCAAACGTCGCCGCTATTCTTAAGCATCGGTCGTGAACATGAATCTCCGGCGCAGCTAGCTCATCGTGTGAAAGCGCAGCACATCGGCTTGACAACAATTATATATTATTGAAGCAATAAAAATTAGTGTTAACTGTTGCCGCCGATACTTCTTGCGGGCCTACGGACTCGTTACCGGCGAAGCGGTTTTTTGCGGACCTAATTACTGGCCGCGGCACAGCATGGCGCAAAAGATCCAGAACGTAAGCCTTAAATGTAGTGTATTCTATGTGAAGTGGCAGTGAGTGACAAGATGATAGAGATGAATACCGGACCAGGGGATGCCGCATACTGTGAGCGGTGCGGCAGTCCAATTATTGTTAAAACATGGTTTGCCAATTTATGT
>JBAULJ010000056.1:0-12170 GCA_049578125.1 Halobacteriota archaeon | reverse complement strand
ACGCCGTCGAGCGTGTGCCAGATCTGTATCGGCTTGCCGCTCGCAACCGCCACCCATTGATTAGAAGCAGGATCTAGCCTGGAGAGTGTTGCGGTCAAGGTCACCGGTTGGTCGACGGCGGGGGTGGCGTTGGACGTGGTGAGGGCGACCTGCGTCTTGGCGGAGCGAGGCAGCGCATTTTGATTGTTAAGCGTTGTAAACTGCACGTCCCCCCTCGATTTCAGATGATCGATGTACTGCTGGAACAGTGATAGCCGGACGGGGTCGAGCGAGCCGTCGGGCGCAAGGAACTGCCAGTAGTGATAGAAAAGAACGAAGTTTTGACCGGCGGCAGCCGAATTCAACGCGGCGTCGGTATTGCGTGTGAGGTTCGCCATGTTCGTTTGCCACTGACGGGCGGTATACCCGCCAATGCTGAAGGACGCCGCTTGTACCTTGATCCCCTCCTTGGTCGCCTCACGTACGCCGAAATCCTCCCCCCCCGTGCTGTAGAGCGTAAACCCGAGCGCCGTCGCCGCCTTCAACGTGTTTTGGTCACCGCGATCCCACGGTGGGATGAAAGTCGTTGGGGTCACGCCTAACGCCTCGGTGATATCGTCACGCCCTTGTTTCATTGCGTTGTACTGGTCTATGTAGGGTCTCCCACGGAACTCACTGTAGCGGACGGTGTTCTGCGTGTCATCGTGGTGCCTGTAACCGTGCTGCGCGAATTCGAAAAGCGGGTTTGTCGCGAGCGACTGCAGATAGCTGAGGGTTTCTTTGTCAGCCAGTAACTCGTTGCCGCTGACATTGAGGTCTCGATGCGCAATGATTCCCAGCGTCACCGGCACGTTCTTGTCGATGTGGACCTGATTGACGGCTTTCAACGCGTCTAGCTGCCTGAACGGCGCGATATCATCATCTCGAAAGATGAAGTGCTTCACGTTGCTTGCTTGCACGCTCGTGCCGACGAGATTGCTGTCTGCACTGGTATGGGGGGTATCACTGGTGCTGGCCTGCGCCGCAGCCGAGTTGGCTGCGTTCCCAGCGAACAGTGCGGACAGAAGAAGAATCGCGATAAGCGTAGCAGAAAGCCTAAACGTGTTCATAATAACCGTCAAAACGTTTTCAACGCAAGCGATGCAGAAAGAAAGGTGATAAGGCTTTCGGTCGACGTGACCACGCGAGCGGACATATTATCGGTGGTGCGCAGATCGCTGTCCATCGTACGCGCGCTCGATCAGGACGAACTGCCGAATGCGGAGCGCTCGAAACCGTCGCAAGACAGTTGGATTCAAGACAGCTCCTCAGGGCAACGACGATGGGTCATAAGAAGGATACAAGCGGGATTGCTTCACCAGCGCACGAGCAGGCGGGTGTCAGCGCACGCGTAGCCGCTTACTTGGATCCCGATCGGGTGACCGCACGGGGCGTCAAAGTGAAGCGCTCGCGGCGGGTGGACACGCTCAAAACGACGAAATTGGGGGTCGTAAAGGCCGAGCAGAAAACCACGATTAACAAAAAAACGTTGAAAAGACTCTTGCTGCAGAAAACGGGGTGCACGGCTGGCTCGTCCATTTCTGCGATGCAATCTGTCGATCGAAAGGTGCCGGATGCGCCGAAGGATTTAGCGGCGCAATACGAACGAATTAATATAGGTGATCTGCACTTTTTTGTGTGGAACCCATGGAAGCGATTAACGTCTCTCATCTTGTCAAGCAGTTCGGCGCCCTCACCGCCATCAACGATATTAGCTTCTCCGTGGCGGTCGGGGAGACCTTCGGGTTTTTAGGCCCCAACGGCGCCGGCAAGACGACCACAATCCGCATTCTCACCGGGATCTCACCTCCGACCTCGGGAACGGCAACCATCTTCGGCCACGATATCGTGCGCGAGACCGTTGCCGCACGGCAATCCATGGGCATCGTCTCCGAGACCTCCAACGTATACACTGACCTGACCGGGTGGCAGAACATGATGTTCTCCGCACAGCTCTATCGCGTTGGCCGCAGCGAGCGGGATAAGAACGCGACTGAGCTTCTGAAGCGCTTTGAGCTGTACGAACGGCGGCGTGACCGCGTGCACGGGTTCTCCAAAGGCATGCGGCGCCGGCTGACCCTCGCCATGGGCCTGGTGAACAGCCCGCGTCTGCTCTTCCTTGATGAACCCACCTCCGGGCTCGATGTCCAGAGCAACCTCATCATCCGCGACGTCATCCACGACCTTGTCGAGAGAGGAGTCACCGTTTTCTTGACGACCCACAACATCGAGGAGGCAAACGTCCTCTGCGACCGGGTGGCGATCATCGACAAGGGCCACATCGCCGCCATCGACGCCCCCGAACGGCTGAAAAAGACGATTGAGAGCGTCCAGTCGATCGAGGTCTCCTTTGACAGCAGCGCTCCCACACGGCTTGACGAGCTACGCCGGATCCCGATGGTGAACGAGGCACGGAAGGAAGGCGACAAGTTCAGGCTCTTTACCGAGGATCCGTCTGAGGTCATCGACGGCGTGATGGCATACGCTCACAGCCACAACACACGGGTAATCAGCATCACGACGCTCGGTCCGAGCCTTGAAGACGTCTTTGTCAAGTTGACCGGGCTGCAGCGCTCAGGTGGTGGAGTTACTGCCATCGATTAACCTTATGGGGCTCCAGGACCGCCTTTCGCGCGAGCTCGTTGCCGCGTGGGCGATTGCTAAAAAAGATGTCGCCATCTATTACCTCAGGCCAGGGACCCTCGTCGGCGGAGTGCTTTTTCCTCTTTTCATGTTTCTCGCGTTTACGGCAGGGAAACTTGCGACAGCATCTGCTCTGATCCCGGGGCTTATTGGCATCACGACTCTCTTCTCAGCGTCATCTATAGAGCCGGTATCGATCCCGATCGAACGGAGGACGCAAACGTTTGACCGGCTTCTCTCTGCACCCATCTCCCTCAACGCGGTGGTATTAGGTGAGAGCCTGAGCGGGCTTCTCTACAGCGTTGGTATCGCGTCTGTGGTGTTTGTAGCGGCACTGGTTATCTTGAGGACGCCTATCGCTAGTATCATCCCCATTGCGGCCGGGGTCCTTCTCAGCTCATTCTGCTTCGCGACGATGGCTTCCCTCTTTGCGGCATATCCGACCGAGAGTCCCGGGGATATCATTTCCATGGTGAACCTTGTCAGGTTTCCCCTCATATTCATATCCGGCGTCTTTATCCCTCTCGCATTACTACCCTCCTTCGGGCAGATGATAGCATATTTTTCACCGCTCACGTACGCGAACGACCTCATCCAGGGCGGATACACCGGTAAAACGCTCTTCAGCCCGTTTATTGACATCGCGATGCTTGTCGTCTTCATCCTGATCTTCCAGTTTGTGGCGAACTGGCTGTACAAGAGATTCAACGACTGAACGAATCGAGCAGTGAAGAGGACCGTAAATGGAGATCCGGATTAAGTGCGCCGTTTATATGTCCAAACGCGGGTGCTCAGCACGCCTATCGTTTGCGAAGCCGAGGCCGACTGCGCGCCCCCGCATCGTGCATCGCTAACTAGAATCGCTCTGCTGAACACGCATTGCCATCTCTAAGGTCAGCCGTTCAATATCTAGCCGCTGTTATAACGACTGCAGGCGGTCTGCAGGACAGAACCACGGACTAGTCATTGAAAAGCGCAAAGGCAAAGGTGTTGCTGTTTAAACAGCATTTAAGTCCATTGAAGCGGACTACATGATCCTCTCGGACGGAGATAATACTTACCCTCTTGAGGTGGCCACCGAGATGGTGCGTCTCCTGCAAACAAACGACGTTGTCCTCGGATCACGACTTAAAGGGTCAGTTGAGCCGAGTGCGATGACAAAGATGAACGTCGTCGGAAACATCCTCCTCAGCGCGATCGCTCGGTTGCTTTTTAACGCGCGCATAGTGACATGTGCACGGGATTGTGGGATATCAAGGCGACGTGGTCAAGTGCTGGGACTCTCGGCGCAAGGGTTTGAAATAGAGGCCGACATGTTTACCGAATCTTCGCGCAAACGGCTCAGCATGCCGAAATCCCGATTCACTACGGTGCACGCAAGGGCCAAGCCAAGCTCTCTTCAGTTAGGGATGGTTTGAGAATAGGGGTGTTTTTGCTTAAGAAGCGCTTGCGCCGAGCAGACGGGCGAGGCTCCCGGTCTGGAATGGAAAAAAGCCCCCGGCTTGAATCGGAGCGGCGCAAACTTTATACTACAACGAAGAACACTATGTGAACGCGTGAGATTCCTTCCAGATGGCCTGCAACTTGCCTAACACTGGCGTGCAGATCCGACGGGTCTTCACGCTGAAGGCGGCGGGCGCGTCGCGACCTGCGAAGCTTATCGAGGGGGGGTGGAAAGACGGAGACGCAGAGCATCCTAGTGACTGGCGGCGCGGGATTTATAGGGACAAATTTAGCAAATGAGCTGCAAAAGCGCGGCCACGACGTGTGGACGTGTGATTTCAGTCACTCCGCCAGCGTGAACCACGTTCGGGCTGACGTTCGTAACTACCGACAGGTAGAGCAACTTTTTGAAAAAGCCTCGTTCGATTACGTCTATCACTTAGCAGCCGAATACGGCCGATGGAACGGAGAGGATTATTATGAGAACCTTTGGGCGACGAACGTGATCGGCTCCAAGCATTTGTTGCGGCTTCAGGAAAAGAGGCGCTTTAGAATGATCTTCTTCTCGTCGGCTGAGGTATATGGCGACTACGCAGGCGTTATGACGGAAGACGTCATGGAGCGACAGCCGATCAAAGACACGTACCAGATGAACGACTACGCGATCACGAAGTGGGCCGGAGAACTGATGTGCATGAATTCGGCTGCCATGTTCGACACTGAAACGGTGCGCGTTCGCCCGGTGAACTGTTACGGCCCCCACGAACACTATACGCCCTATCGGGGGTTCATCCCAAAGTTTATCTATCACGCGCTCTTTGGCAAACCGTATGAGGTGTACGAGGGACACCGACGAATCATCGATTACGTTGACGACTCGTGTCGGACCTTTGCGAACGTATGCGACGCCTTTGTTCCGGGAGAAGTGTATAATGTCGGTGGTCGACCGGAATGGGGGCGCGATATTCGACAGTATTCAGATCTCGTCCTTGACGCAGTCGGCGTGGACGATTCGCGCGTCACCTACAGACGAGCAGAACCCTTTACGACGAAGAACAAGCAGATCGACTGTTCAAAGGCAGTTCGCGATCTGAAGCACGATCCAACGGTCGCTCCGGAGGAGGGTATCAGTCGGACGGTAGAGTGGATGAAGAGCTATTACGGGCGAGGCGATGCGCATGGATAGCCCATTCGAAGCATACGCAGGTAAGACGGTCCTAATCACTGGTGGAGCGGGCGCTATTGGGTCTAATTTGGCGCATAGGCTGGCTGAATTAGAGACTGAGCGGATCATCATCCTCGACAATCTGTCGTCATCTTACGCGTGGAACGTTCCTCGCGGACCGAACATACAGTTCATAAAGGGGGACATCCTCGATGAGGAGATGCTTCGGTTTGCGTTCAAAACAAAGCCTGATGTCGTATTTCATTTGGCGGCCCATTTCGCTAACCAGAACTCCGTTGACTATCCTGAAACGGACCTTATGGTAAACGGCTTAGGCATGCTCAAGGTTCTCCAGTACTCGCACCTTAGCGGCGTCGAACGATTTGTGTACACGTCGTCGGGATGCGGGGTGTATGGCGTCTGCTCGACGATGCCTTTTGAAGAGCACGACGTTTCAATCAGTCTCCACTCGCCCTACCAGGTCACGAAGCTTCTCGGCGAGCTTTACACGAACTGTTTCTACAATTTGTATGGCCTCCCAATCGTAAACGTGCGACTTTTCAACGTGTACGGGCCGGGAGAGGTTCCGGGCAAGTACCGAAACGTCATCCCCAACTTCTTTTACTGGGCGATGAAAGGCCAAGCGCTGCCCATCACAGGGGACGGAACCGAGACGAGAGACTGGACATTCGTCGATGACGCGGTGAATGGGCTGCTCGCCGGAGGGGTGACACAGGAAGCCGTCGGGGAAGCGATCAACATAGGCTCTGGCGCCGAGCATCGCGTGGTTGACATGGCGCGCATCGTAAACAAGTTGACGGGCAATAAGTCAGGGATTCAGCACACCGAACGACGGGACTGGGACGCAAAGCCGCAGCTCTTGTCCTCGATCGACAAAGCGCGGAGACTCATCGGCTACCAACCACAAGTCACGTTCAAAGATGGGCTGCGGAAAGTGCACGAGTGGTTTGTGGAGAACTGGGAGAACATCGAAGAGAGCGCTGAGTTTTGAGCGCCGGCTTTTGCTCTGCCGTGGAAGGGAGTAACAACGACAAGGAAGGTAAGCGCTCCCTCGTGCACAGTCTGATAGATACGAGCAGAGCCCTGCGAGCACCGAGAACGTATGCGGTAAGCGTATGATTGGATAATGAAATGCGGCCTTTGCGTGATGAAGCGAAATAGTGGGATGATAGATCTCTTGCAGCATTGGATTACAACGATCAGGGGCCCTCTTATCTCGGGTTCGTCAAATGATAACATGGTATGTAGATAGCTTGCGCCAGATCTTTAATCGTTGTGTTTTTTGATCGGCTTTCTTAATGTTCTGTATTTGTGGTACAAATGCGTGCGCTTGCTTACTTTGCGAGCCCTTCGACTCGGCAGATGGAATTAAAATGAGTTCCAATTGACAAAATGGGACAATATTGACTATATCAGACAACGTAAGCTTTTTAGACTGAAAAAGTTTCTAGTACAGTGCGTCGATAATAGACAACGGGTTACTGGATCCGCACAGTTCTGACGAATAGGTCCTTTCAGGGGGGAAAATGAGGATACTGTTGCTGCAGGAAGCCGACTGGATCAAGCGGGGCCCTCATCAGCAACACCACCTTATCGATCTGATGGCGTTACGAGGGCACGAGGTGCGCGTCATCGATCACCAGCTCCAATGGCGTGAAGACGGTCGTGACGTAGTGCTGCCGCGACGCATCGTCGTAACGAGGGCATACAAGATTTACCCAGAAGCAGGGGCAAATATTACCCTCGTAAGGCCTCGAGCTATTAAGATATCAGGATTAAATACCGCTTCAATTGTTCCATTTCATTTGATGGAAATACTACGTCAAGTCAAAGAGTTTAAGCCCGACGTCATACTCTCCTTTGGTATCCTAAACGCATATTTGGGGCTGAAGGTGGCAAAATGGAATGATATTCCATTCGTTTACTATCTCATCGATCAGCTGCACACGCTGTTATCAAATCCTGTGAAAAGAAGCTTGGCGAAACGCGTCGAACGGAGGAACCTGCAGTCTGCTGATGAAGTACTCGTCATAAATCAAGGGTTGAAAGCGTATGCGAAAAGTATGGGTGCACGTGAAAGTAAGATCTCGGTGATAACCGCCGGGGTGGATTTCGAGCGATTTAACAAAGACCTCGACGGGCAACCCACACGAGAAAGATATGGTATTGCGAAGGACGACAACCTCCTTTTTTTTATGGGATTTATGTATCACTTTTCGGGACTTTGGGAAGTTGCGCAAAGCATTTTAAAGGGCCCTTCTACCAATATCAAGCTCATGGTGGTAGGCGATGGCGACTTGTATGCTCCCCTATCAAAGATGGTCGCAGACAATAGCGCCGGGTACCAAATTATTTTGACGGGGAAAGTGCCGTTTGATGAGATCCCAAACTATGTCGCTGCTGCAGACATTTGCCTCTTACCCGCGTACAGAAATGAGATTATGATGAATATCGTGCCGATTAAAATGTATGAGTATATGGCGATGGGCAAACCTGTTATTGCTGCGAAACTTCCCGGAATTGAGCAAGAATTCGGCTTTGATAACGGCATCATTTACGTCGATAGCGCTGAAGACGTCGTCACAAAGGCACGTGAGTTAATTGAATCGGGCGTTGCAAGAGAAGAGGGGGTAAGGGGGAGTGCATTCGTAAAAGACTCCGACTGGAACACGATTGCCGATGCTTTCGAAGAGAAACTAAATAGCGTGATGGCACGTTAGAAATCTCAATTGGAGCGCTCATTTGAGGAAATTCCGAATTATTAGCACTGATTCTATTCAGACAAAACCAGGCGGCCGTACGCGTCAACAACGCAACGAATTCATCTGTGTTTTCGCGAATTTTACCAGCCATAAACGATATAATCTAATCGATAAGACCGGCGCTCAATTTCACCAAAACTAGTGAGCCTCCATGCCTCAGATTCAATCTTTATCCTTTCTATAGAGCCAATAAGACATCCCTTCTTGTCAATAACGATTCCACATAAAAAAATCCGATATATAATACACGCGAGCGGCCCGGGGGCAATAACAGAATCTAAACTGGATATGACAAGACTATCAACTGACATCTATTCTTGCACAGCAACGCTTGATTAACCCTACTGCAAATCTGAGTAGGTTTGCTGCTTGACTAGAAACGAGTTTATGCTCGACGAGGGGCGTTTCTGTGTCTCTATCCTGACTGTCCTCCAGAAACCAAAAAAAGTATAAATAGAGTTCTAGTTTTAACAATTGTATCAGCATTTTTCGACGTAAAGCGCCTGATTTTCCAGACATGCGAAAATTAACGGTAAGAAATGCAGAGTCAAAAAGTCTATATAAACGATATTACTGAGGCGAATATCCTATCCGAGATTAAAAAAGGCCTTGAATTCGTGCGATGTGACACGATCTTAGATGAAAATTCGACCGTCTTTATAAAACCTAACTTGACAGATTCTTATCATCGCCCGGGAATAACAACCACGCCCACGATGATTAATGCAATAATTCGGACTTTGTCTCCTTTGGTGAAAACGGTAATCGTTGGTGAATCCGATGGCGGAAACTACTCATTCAGCGCTAATGTGGCACTAAAAAATCACCTCGCTTATGCAACTGCGAGAAATTTTCAAAACGTCAAGGTTGTCAACTTATCGGCGCTACCTCGGACGAGAATTACCGAAAATGTCCTTGGAAAGAAAATATGGATTGACTTGCCTACTTTGTTGGTTAATGATGTGGATTGTCTAATTTCGGTGCCCGTTTTGAAGACCCACGCGATGACGCAAGGATCTTTTAGTATAAAAAATTTGTGGGGCTGTTATCCCGACCCCATGAGGCTACTCTACCACAAAAACTTGAGTCGTAAACTTGCTTTGATTAATAAAATTCTTAAGAATAACCTTCAGATTGTTGACGGATTTTGGGCGCTTGATGGACATGGGCCTATGGAAGGCACCCCAGTCGCCACAAACAAAGTCTTGATATCCAATAATCCTGTGGCAGTCGATTCTGTTGCTGCATTTTTGATGAGCTTAGACAAACGAAGCATTGATCATCTTGAAGTTGCGGAGAGATTTGGCTTAGGCACATCTGATCTTCAAACTATCACAACTAACAAGAATATTGAAGGAGAGCGACTGTCCGCTTTTGTTCCGTGCAAAGTTAAGCTAGATTATTTCTCGTGGTTGCTTTTCAGGAGCGAGCTACTCTCAAAGCTAGTTCTTTCTTCGCCGATAACACCATCCATTTACAGGTTCCTAAACTTTTTTAGATCGGAAGAGGCGAAGACTTATTGGTCGCATTATAACAAGATGAGATTAGATGACTCACGAGGAGAGGAGCAGCAATAGTTTAGTCTGTCCTTGTTTGAACTTTAGAACCTTATAAAACTGGTTTTACTAGCTATTTTTGCGTTTGAACAAAAGTTAAATCACTGGAAATATGAACAACGAATTGGCTAAAACACAGCAGCAGCGACCCCTTATGCTGTAGTTCTTCACAGCGCTATTTAAGTTGAGTGTGTCATGAGATCTGGTTGCAGCACGAAGGACGAAAAACAAGTACGCGAAATGCACTTTAATCTGCATGACATTCTGAAATTTATCATTAAAGGCCCCAGTGACACTACAAGGTTTATCGGAAAGCATTACTCACATTTCTTCACAGATCAGGTCGTGCATCCAGACTTAGAATTTATTATCTGTAAGTTTAAAGCAAATAACAGTCACACTGAATTAATTAATAACAAATATTACGTCAAAGAAGACCAGTTCTATTGCAAAGATGCTTATAAGTTTGCCAAATGGCAAATCTGTATCCAGGGTTTAGGAGCAGAAGAAACGAAGATTTTTTTTGATGGCAATAGGATAAGCTTTCCATTTCTACATACCTATATCATCGAGCCCTTGTTAGCTTATAAGCTGACAAATATGGGCCATTCAGTTCTCCACGCATCAAGCATCGATGTCGGCGGAAAAGGGTTCACCTTTGCAGGTTATCCAGGGAGCGGGAAAACTTCAATATTACTTGAACTAATCAATCGGGGTCACAAGTATCTATCAGATGAACTTACGTTACTAGATCACCAAGGAATGCTGCACAGTTGTGCCGCCCCCGTCAACATTTATGCATATAACTTGGCTTGTTGTCCCTCGTTTCAAAAAAAGATGACAAAAAAATGTTTGATGGGGATCTATTTGAAAGATTTAATCCATCGGCTTTCATTAGGCTATATGAAACTCCCTCACGCAGTGGATTTAGAAGCACTCTCCTACGAAATTGCCGATCAATCGCCGCTTGAAGCGATCATATTATTATCCCGATCTACTGATCAAAAAACGGCATTAGGGCGAGAGATTGACAAAAAAGAATTAGCAGCTCGGTTATCGTTGATGTCCAGTTACCAATTCTATCGTTTCTATGAATATTTGAATGCCTATTCCACATACATACCCGAGAATATGACATACAACGTTAGAGTCTTTGAGAATATTCTTTACGGCATCCGAAATGCTACGTGCTATGAGGTAGAAGTCCCGATGAACCAAACTCAGAGTATAGTTACTGAGTTAAGAACTGTGCTACAGGAATAGGACGAATGAACAGTGGGAGTCAAGACAGCGAATCACAAACGTGAATGCGTGGCATACTACCGAAATGAAGCGGCATTGTACGACGAGAAAAGGTTTTTTTGTCGTTGCGCTGCGATATATAACGAGATTCAACAACGCATAGTGTATGGTTACTTAAAAAAGTGTCAAACGGTGCTGGATGCAGGCACCGGAACGGGTAGATTTGCACTCTACCTTTCCCGCCAGGGAATTGACGTCATTGCTATTGATAGCAGCAAAGAAATGCTGTTAAGGGCAAAAAGGAAAGCTCTGGTGGACGAGCACGGAAGAAGGATAAATTTTATTGTTGCAGATATTGAACACCTTCCATTTGATTCTTCAGTATTCGACGGGATTTGCAGCATCCATGTCTTAGTACATCTTAAGAATATTCACAGAGTAGTTGAGGAGTATGCTCGTGTTTTGAAAGTTGATGGCATTTTAGCAGTCGATATTCCCAGCAAAATCCTTGCCGAGCCTTATGCTTTCGTGACACAATTGTTAGGTAGAAGAACGTATCGTGACTATTTTCGAACGACCAAATCTACTCAAAACATTTTTGCAAAATACTCAATAAGATTATCCGAGAAAACTAAAATCGTCAAAATGCCACGCATAATTCCGCATATCCTCATGTGCAGATTAAAAATGAAAACAGTAGGTGAGTTTTTAAAATACATTGAGACAAGGTATAACTGGGGATCGACAAGTATAGTTCGAGCCATTAAAGTGAAATAAAAAGCATTTGGTGTTTACAAAATCTTGGTGGCTGGATCTCGAGTAAATATCTCTCGTGATAGGCTAATTGAGTAAGCCAAAGCGACAAATATTAAATTTGAAGCGGTGCGCGTTAAATTATCACGATGTCATACATTATTTCAGCCCAAATAAAATGAGAATATTGCAGGTTACGCCAGCGTTCGTCCCAAGCAGATTTGGCGGGGTCAAATTCAGCTCATATTGCATATCAAAAGCCCTTTTGACTCGCGGTCACGATGTAGTCGTTTACACTACAGATGCCGATAATCAAAGTCATCGACTTCGAAATATTAACCACACAACTTTGTACGAAGGTCTTTTAATTAAGTATTTTAGGAATATCAGCAACTTACTCGCATCTCGCTACCACGTGTTTACACCGGTAGGCATGTTAACGACGCGCCAGAACATAAAAACATTTGACGTAATCCACCTTCACGATTTTAGATCGTTAGGCAATGTCATCATCTATTTCTATGCAAGAAAACACAAAAAGCCGTACATTTTGCAAGCACACGGCAG
>JBAULJ010000055.1:0-2727 GCA_049578125.1 Halobacteriota archaeon | reverse complement strand
AATTAAAGTTCTGTTGCTCTAACAGAGGCTTTTAAGGCTTTTGACAATACTACCTCATTATTCGCTTATCACAAAGAGGGGGAAATATCTTATGAGCGTTTATTTCTTCGACGCCTGCTTAGATGCGCCAACAAGCCATCAAAAGTTATAAAAAAAGTAAAAAATACAATCTATCGCTGAATTACACCGCTCCATCAGTTACACTGTGTCAACTCAAAGCTATTTCTAGAATTTTATAATAGTGAGTTCTTTTTGTTTATTCTTAGTTAGAGCTAGAGTGAATCCGGTGGCTGTAAATAACATAACAAAATAATTACTATTAATTAATATTGTTATAAATAGTATTTTTAAAAGGATATTTAATAATAAGTAATATCTTTATTACATCATCAAAAAACACTCGTTGTTGTTAAGCTTGTGAGCGAGTTAGTAACATAAGCTATTAATCCCAAAAACAAGCGTTTTTCTGAACAAAATCAAGCGAAAGTGAGAGTTGGCAGTTTCAGAAAGCTAAAGACTAGCGTTTCCTGCAGCGCCAATGTGTAAAAGCTCCAGATTTTAGACCGCGTTTAGGAACGCGGGTCATCAAATATGCTCAAAATGATTTCAAGCTCTTCTTGACTAACACCTTCTTTTGGCTGAAATGTGACACCGTGGTCCCCCTTGTGACGCTTTCTATGATCATATCTTCCAATAAGAATAACTTGAGGTATTCTTAACGGAAACGCCTCACATCGCTGGGCTTTTCGATAATATTTGCAGACCAAACACATCGAAACTGGATAAACTGGCAAAACGGGGCTCCTTCATTGATTTCTTCGCGCAGTATTGTTAGGCAAAGCGGTTCAACAAACCGAAAGAGCTAGCAAAGGTGCAAGAAAGTGAGTGTTCTTAACAAATTGTGAGCTCAGCGCTGCGACTGTGCGCGTAATTCGCGCACCGATGCCAACCCCATTAGTACAGAGGGCCTAAGCACAAGTGCAACAAAGCGGCATCAGACACTTCTATTAGCTGATCAATTGCTTCTATTTTGCTCCAGGGAACCGTTATTTCGAGGTGGAATGCTTGAATACTCACACCAACCATTAAACCGATCTCTTTAGAATCGAGATCTATGCTGAAATCCTTTACGTGCCCGACGTCGCACCCGCTTACCGATACAACAGGCTTGTTGAGCAGCCCTTTCGCATAAGAGGCCCCAGCATCGGGCTCACTGAATGACTCAAAACTCGCTGCGTCTGAAACAATCAACGAGTCATCTACCGATTCAATTAAGGACGATGGGATGACTGAGGTGAGGTCCGTAGACTTGTTTTTGACGACTAGCAGCCCTTCTTCAAACCCTTCGTTAAAAGTCACGTCTTTGATATGACCCCAGTCAGTGCCATTTCTAGACGAGACAGTCCTATTCAGAACGTTTTTTTGCCACATAGTTTGACCTTTACACCCTTTATAAGTTAAACGCCATATTCTTTATCTTTGTCCGATGATTCAGGAAAAAAATCAGAATTGTCCAACGGCCTCCGAAGAAGCTAACGAAGCTAATTCGCCGAAATGACGTAGTGATACTGTCCTGAATCCTTTACTGACACGACGTGGAACCCTGCTCTTTCAATGAGAGAGGCGGCTTCCGCCTCACTGAATCGGATTTCGAGGGGCGGGCCAAAAGGCATCTGCTCTTTTTTCCAGTCTAGATTGATCAATCTGCCGTCCTTCTTGAGGGTTCTCTTGGCGTTCTGCAACACCTTGAACGGGTCTTTGAAATCGTGCAGAGCTATTCCAATGAACACTATGTCAGCACAGCACTCACAAAGAGAGACGTCTTCCGCTGCCGCAAGCTTGACCCGGATGTTTCCCAGGCCTGCTAGCACGGATTCCGCACGTAGTTCTTCGAGAGCCTCACTGTCGACGTCAACGCCGCATACTACGCCTTCGCAACCGATTATCTTTGCTGCTGGAATGGCAAAAAAACCAAATCCGCAGGCCAAATCTATGAGGACGTCGCCGGCCTTGACCCCTCCTTCCATCAAGATTTTTTCAGGATTCTGCCACTCCCGTCTCTGTGCCTCATTGCGATATGTATGATGCATGGAGCCCTCAGCGCGATTCTTCAAAGGTACGCAAGCTATTTAAATGACTCTAAAGCGTAAGCTACGATTCCTTCCGGAACTGAAAAGCTTGCGCGCGCGAGACGCTCGGGCACCCGGTCACCGCTTTTCTGCCATCACGTTGGTTTCGCTGAAACGCAAGAGCTGCAGAAGAAGAAACCCTATCACCGTCAGCAGGAGAGCATAGAGCACCAGATCGCTCCACAGATATCCTCCAACGTTTTGAATAGGAGCATACTTACGCGCGTCGACAATGAAATGACTCGCCCAGATAGCACAAGCCGCGTAACCTGCGACAAGTGCAGTCTTGGGCCGACGTATAAAAGGCACGAACCCCGCAAGGAAGACGAGCGGCAAGACAACCAAGGAATGTGAAATATCGATGCCGATCACTCGTGCCACGTCGGGTAAGAAGGCTATGAACGGCACCAAGATTAGGTAACGATAGTTGATGATCGGCAGCACGATGCATATGGGCAGCACTATGTGGACGAGAATTTCGTAACGCTCTCTTGCTGGCCCGTCAAACCAGATAAGAAAGATCAGCAACTCGACACCAATAGCTACGACAAGCTTAAGGAGATCTGCTTCAAGAGCGCGTTTTTTGTATTGCTCCCTC
>JBAULJ010000054.1:0-6423 GCA_049578125.1 Halobacteriota archaeon | reverse complement strand
GATGTCCAATGATACGAAGCTAAGCGCATGCGAATACCGAGAACTTGAAGAAGATGAACTGATTCACGTCGACTGTCTCGAGCATACGTATCCCGACGGAACGAGTTCTCTGCATAACGTGTGTTTTTCACTATTCAAAGGTGAAATAGTAGTTATTTGTGGAGCAAACGGCGCGGGAAAAAGCACCCTCGTGGAACATTTGAATGGCCTCATAAAGCCCCGCGTAGGACGCTTAATCGTCCTGCGACAAGAGGTCACTCAGAAGACGGGAGTCATTACCGAGGTGGGGTTGGTTTTTCAAGACGCTGATAGCCAAGTCTTTGCACCGACGGTTTTAGATGACGTCATGTTTGGACCGCTCAATAAAGGGCTGACAAATGAAGAAGCGCGACAGGCTGCAACAAGCGCCCTAGAGAACATCGGCGCTTCGCATCTGACAAGGAGGATACCCTACTACTTGAGCCAAGGTGAAAAGAGACTTGTTGCGATTGCGGGGGTTCTCGCGATGAATCCTGAAGTAATCGTCGCAGATGAGCCCACCAGTGACTTGGACCCGCTTCACTCGCGTCAGATAGAATCGGTCTTGTTTGAACTGAAAACTGACTACGGGATTAGCATTGTGATTGCGACTCACGACATGGATCTCGCAGCGAGGATAGCAGATCGAATTTATGTCATCGCCGAAGGTCAAGTTATCGCGACAGGAACGCCACGCGAAATCTTTTATGACAAGTCTGTTTTGTCTAGGGCCAATCTGGATCAGCCCACAGCGGTACGGATGTATGAAAGCCTGTGCCAAGATCGTTTAGTAGCTGACGCGAAACCGGTTAAAGAGTACGACCTCATAAAGATGCTCGCGCGCGCTCTCGGGAGCGTCCAACAGTGAGGGGGACATAATCGCTACAACAGCAAGGAGGATTTCATGAAGTGGGAAGAATTGTGGGGCGTCGAGGTAGAGAGTTCAAAAAGCGTTTCGCTGAGGATTAGCATCTCCGAGGGTGAAGATACCGCCAAGGTACTCGGGATTCGGAAGTGGGTGCAGCGTGGCACTGAGAAGTATCCAACAAAGGACGGCTTCGGAATACAAGTGACGCGCGCGACCCTCGATCAGCTTATCAAAGCATTAGAAGCGGCAAGAGACTACACAAGCGAAAGCGAGTGAAGAACGCATTCTGTAAGCAGTGAGCTGCAAAGTCAAGTTCAAAGCGCTGACCAACGCGGAAACGCATTTTTGACACCGTAACGCTTCTATACTCGTACGTCTTATTACGTCTAAATGTCCGACGCGGAGCTCGAAAAATTCATACGAGAGAAAATCAGGCAGCTTGGGGTGGACGGACTATATGATAATCCGAAACTAACCCTCGTAGCTGAGCTGATATACGGAACTCTCGAGAGAGCTCTCGAAGCAGCGCTGAATTATGACATCATGGATGACATTATTGCGTTATATCGAAATCGATTCGATATGACGGCAATCAGTGCCGAAATGGAGCATCCCGAGGTTTATAACAAAGCCATCAAAGACTATGGATCGTGGCGCGGCGCTTTGAAGGCTGCGAAGGCAAAGTGCGAACAAATGCGTGCAATCGAAAAGGATGAATGGACGTTTCCCAGTTACAAAACGCAGGAGTTGCCCGAACGACTCGCAGCAAATGCCGATGCGGACAGCACAGCGAATTCAAGCCGAGACTAAGAGCCCTACGCGCGCCTTTTTTTTGAAAACTTCAACAGTGATGATTTTATTGCAGAGCGCGGGCGTTCAATATTGTGTTCTAGGCCGTTTAGATAGTCTATGAGCGTATTGCGCGCACGGTTTAGGTAAATATTTATATTTTGCTCCCGTACATAAAAGCTAGAAGAAGAATTGCAAGTGATAAAATGGGTGAATACGACTTCGACCGCCTTACTCGGTACAGGAGAGTTGACGTACTTTCGAAGGCATTAAATGACGAAAACGAGCACCAGCGCTTCAAGGCAGTTGATGCGCTCGAAGCGGTTGCACTTGCTTCAGGCGATGCGGATTTATCAGCCCGCGATGTTTTGGTTCAAGCTGCGACGCAGAGCGCACACGAAGACGTCAAATTGCACGCTAAGATCGCTCTAAAAACTCTCAACACCTCACAAGAAGGTCGAATCCAGAAGACTAACGATAACCGAGAAAACGGTCCGCAACATCCCGAGTCCAAGAAAAACACGACACAGAAGCCGCAACGCGAATACTACCAGCAAGCTGAGGATAGGCTTCTTTGCGAACTGGATGACGATTGTACGACTTTGATGGTCCGCGGAAGTGCCCTAAGCCCGCGTCATGGGCTACGTGCAATAAAGGGCGGGCAGTGGGACAAACAGGTGAAGGTATGGCGATTTCCAATCAATCGAGCATCGATTGAAAGCCTCAAGAATGGTGGCGTCGTGCTACATCCGACCGTGCAGTGTTTATGCACGTCTTCTCACAACACGTGGGCTGTAGGAACGCGCAACAAGAAATGGATCAAGGTTTTAGGGGATACCCACGAGATAGAGGGCAATCTAAAACAGGTTCCAGGATCTCAATGGGATAGCTCGGAAAACGCGTGGCGAATTCCATTTAAAGCTGATTCCATAAAGCGCCTTATACGGATCGACCGTCTTTACGTCAGTCCGTTCATCCTCGACTAGCTCATCATTAGTCTCGCCCTTTTTTTTAGCAGAGCTAACATGAGGAAGACGGTGGCGATCGCTCTTCCGCGCTGTCAAATAAGAAAAAAGAGTAATAGAAAAACTATTACTCTGGTTTCGATATGAGACTAGTCTTACAGAGTATGGTACCGTCTCTCGAGTGAGGCGCTCTCTTTACCGTGTCGTCAGCTTTTTCCATTTCGCGCGCTTCATCTACGAGCTTGGCCGCCGTGCGCATCATATCGTGAGACGCGGCCGTAAGGGGCACGTACTTCTCCCATTCTTTGGTCATGAAGCAGGCCTTAACGTTGACGTCGGCGACCTTTGCTGCCATTTCGTACGCGGCTATAGCCTTAGCCCGCGCGTAGGGGTTGCAGAACTCGTTGATTGTCGCCTTTTCCGCCGTCATAACGATCTTGGGTAGCTCGCATTCTTTGCCTTCTTTGATAGCTGTGAGACAAGTGTCAAGAGCAGTCTGGAGCACCCTAAAGGTACCTGTTGCAGCAAGGACCTTCATCAAGTCCGCGTTGTAAATGGCCATTTCTATGGGGTCAAGCCACTCTCTCCTTGCCCCGATCATCGCGTCGGCGTTTATAAGGATGTATCCGAATCCCCCTTCCTCTTCAAGCTTGTCCTTCAGCTTTGGTGAGTCCGTGATAACGACGACCTTCTTCCCTGCCCCTTTTAACAAAGTTCTAGCTTTTGTTGGGCCTGGTTGTGCTGCGTTAGGGGACACAACGACGCACAAATCCGGTTCAAATTTAACCAGTGCTTCGACAACCTTCTCTGCGTCTTCTTCTTTCATCTTCGTGCCGCTCGTGACGGTCACTGCTTCAAAATCATCACGGTCTGCGCGCTCGTCGAGCAGCAAATCAGTCATCAAACCGCTTACGATGTTACCTATTTTCGCGATTCCTAATTTCACCATTTTCCTTCACCTGTCACCTTTAAAAAAACTAAGCTGTGGCTCTCATGAGCCACCATCTTTCTTAACTTAAGGGAGTATCTATTTAGCTCTTTTGGTTACCGGCCAGACTGAGGCTTTCACAGGCTGCTATCGACAAACGAAACTCGCAGCGATCATTCTGGATCAGCATAATCGCTCAGAATCTGGTGAAGGTCGAACTTGTACGGTCCAAGCTCTCCTCCATAGTTGCCTGCCGATATCCCCTTTACTCCCTCTGCGTGTGCCGCAGCAAGCATGCCCCGCTTCATCGCTTCAGCGATAACCCCCTCGTCGAGGCCGCAAATCACGATTTCGTAAATCGCTTTCACGCCGTCTGGGACGTACGAGTCGGGCACTTTGTCTTTGAGCGTCGGGGCAAGTCTGTGATGTGTAGAAGCCTTCATAAAAGTTGAATACGTTGGACAACCAACTTTGGATCCGGACGCAACAATCCCGCCCGGGAACGGGGTTATAGTCCCTTCAACCGATTTGATTGCCCCAACGGCCGCCTGTGCGGCCAAGAGGGCCGAACCTTGGGTCTCGCCGTAGATAAAGAAATTACCCCCTGCAACACCTTTTTGCACGCCATAGGTCTCTTCGCAGATGAATTCTCCCTCGAGTATTGGGATCGCCCACACGCTCCGACCGCCGACGGTGGTCTGATATTCATACCCGTCTCCAAAGAAGTGTAGCTTGACCGGCACGGTTTCTTCTGATTCCAACGCGTTGAACACAGCGGTTGTGGCGGCGGTAAGAACGCATTCTCCGATCCTTTCAATGAGGTTGCTTTTTATCTGTTTCTTGGATGGGTGAATAACCATAATTATGACACCTGGTCTGCCATCGGGAGTCTCGTTTGGCAGTACGTAGCGATCTATTCCTGCTTCTGCGCTGCAGCCGATGACTGACGTTGCAAATCCTGTCGCAACGATCGCAGCAGTTTCAGCAAGCGCGGTGGTTGCGCCCGTAATTAAGACGCGTGCTGCATATACAGGGAACGCCTCTGCGTAGGTGTCGTCAATCTGTACGCCGTTTACCTTCATTTGAAACCTTCCAACATTTTATCTTTCCTTAGCGTCGTGCGCTATTATACCTTTCTGTTTCAGCAAAGGGGGCGATAAAGACGCAGTGCGCCTCTACGGCCTCAGATCAGCTGAGTTGGTGTGCGTCGCGACGCGAGTCGAGTTCTAGGCCTGGGCACCAGCGTGAACGCGGATTATCAGACGTAGCGGATGCGCACGTCTATAGCCTGGCTCTCCAGAATTACTGTGTGCAAAGCGTTTATTGCACATTATTCTCATAGATTCTATGATGCGTTATCCTCGTAGTCGTTTTGTTGTGCAGGAGCATTTCGCTTCGCATCATCACTACGACTTTCGCCTTGAAATGGACGGAACGTTGAAAAGCTGGGCAATTCCAAAAGAAGTCCCTCGCGCGAAGAAGGTCAGGCGCCTCGCGGTACAAGTCGAGGATCACAACTTGGATTATGTTGGCTTCGAGGGAGAGATCGCGGAGGGCCACTACGGTGCGGGGACCGTCAGTATATACGATTCCGGAGACTACTACTTGCTTGAAAAGAAAGAGGATAAGATTAAGGTGGCCCTCCTCGGCAGCAAGCTTGAGGGCGTATATGAGCTGATTCGTTTGAAAGATCCGAAGAACTGGCTCATATTTATGATAGGGGATCGCCCGTACGTTCCAGTTAGGTAGGGCACGCATGGCAAGTTCAAGAAAGACGTCGTGCAATGACGGATGCACGGGCTGTAACGTCGCGAACACCGCGCTGATCGTACCTCTTCACAAAATGAAAGAAGAGGATTTCAAGAAAATGGGCATCGACTATTGGAGCTCAGATTTCAGCGACGTATTTTCAAACGGTACGTGACTGACGCCTTTAATTTGCATAATTCACAGCTATTTGCGCCTGCTAGAGAAAGTGGAAACCGCAGGTCAATCTCCGCTAGTGACAGAAATGCTGACAAAGCCTCGACAGGACTTTCAGGGCATCGACTATCTGGAACGGTACTTTGCTATTGATTTCAGAATGATTGCCCGCGACATGTGCTTTCTCGCATCGAGCGTCGCTACCACAAAGTCGTACCAGCCTGCGCCGCACGTCTACGCAAGCAACAAGCTAGCAGATAGGCGAGTCGGCTGGATCTACCGCGAGGCCTACGCGCTAGCGCTGTCGGGTAAGTATCTCGAAAGCCTTGCGCGATTCGATGAGGTGCTGAGGCTAGAACCAGCATACATCCACGCTTGGAATCAGAAAGGACTGTGCAACTATTTCTTAGAGCGCTATACAAGTGCTATCACATGCTTTGACAAAGCCAGCTCTCTGGATTCGCTCTATCTCGAGTCGCATAACAATAAAGGCTGTGCTTTGCAGAGACTTGACGAGTTTGGCGCGGCAATCGAATGCTTTGACAAGGTGGAATCGATACGCGCAGGCGTATTTGAGACTTTGAACAATACGGCCATTTCACTGATGGCACTGGGCGACTTTACGGGGGCTTTGACGTGCGTTGATCGCTGTATTTCCACGGGTTTGGTCAAGGGTTCAGTTTACGTTTTGCGCAGTCTCTGCTTCCTGGCGCTCGATCGAATCGGCGAGGGCCTTTTCGACCTCGAGATTGCGTTGAAGTTTGATCCGCAGAGCAAACACGCTCTGGCCGTTCGCGAAGTTTTCAATCGTGCTGCAACAGCGTGAAAGTGGATGAGCTTGAGCTCCGTCAGGCGCGAGGATCGCGCTTGGCTTGGAGGGACCCGTTTCGCGCTCTTCACAAAGCTTTTCAACAACAATTACTATCTAGAAG
>JBAULJ010000053.1:0-5865 GCA_049578125.1 Halobacteriota archaeon | reverse complement strand
GGGTTCATTTGGACGCAGAGACGATCAAAATGCTCTCCGAATACGTTTCCGCACAACAACTCCCCGATGATCGGCCTATCTTTGCCCTCAAACAACGACAGGTGCGCAACATCGTCAAGCGCTATGGTTCAGTCATTGGAAAAGACGTCCACCCCCATACCTTCCGACACTCATATGCGATACACTGCGTGCGAAATGGCTGGGACATCAGGCGGCTGCAACAGGTACTCGGGCATTCGAGTTTGAACGTGACGGCGGTGTATCTGCAGTTTAATGATCGCGATATCAAGGAACTGTACGATAAGACGCCGTTTTAGCAACATAGAGATACGTAGGCAATTCAACGGGTGAGTGGCGACTCAAAAGAGGGCCGAGTGAGGCGATACAGAGCTGCTCGGAATAGAGATAGGTTATTAGTTTGAAGTGTCAGTTAAAGGGTGTGGTTAAGCGGCGTTTATCGCCGAACCATACGGCAAGTCGCAACGAGTGGAAGGATATCATCGTGACTCGAAGACACAAAGGCAGGTCGAAAAAATCACAACAGAGTGATGATAGCCAGACGAAGTTGCTAAACAACGAGAACAAAAAGAGATCAGATACATCGACCAATCAACAAGATCTGATCGAATCCGCACTATCAACCGCACAACTTGACGGCGAGAGTCTCGACGTTTCAGCGCTGGAAACGTGGTTATGGGATGCTGCCTGCTCAATTCGGGGGGCAACTGATGCTCCAAAGTTTAAGGACTTTATTCTTCCCTTGATATTTTTTAAACGTCTATCTGACGTTTTCGATGATGAATTTGCGCAGTACTCGGTCAAATTCGGCAGCGAAGAGGCAGCACGAGAGATTATTGAGGCTGATCATCACGATGCCCTTAAAACAGGCCATACCCCTATCGTCCGTTTTTGCATCCCTTTGGACTATCGGTGGAACACCATTCGCAATCACCCTGCAGATGGATCACTCGGCGAGTTTGTCACCGATTGTATGCGTCAAGTAGCACAGCTCAATCCTGACCTGCGAGGCGTGCTAGACGTGCGGGACTACAATGAACGGCAGAGCGGGCAGCGCACCTTGGATGATGACCGCTTGGCAGAACTCGTTCAGGTGGTGAGCCGTCATCGCTTGGGGTTGAAGGACACGGAGCCCGATGTGTTGGGGCGTGCGTATGAATATCTACTGCGAAAGTTTGCCGAGGGACAGGGACAGAGTGCCGGAGAGTTCTACACCCCAAAAGAAGTGGGTTGGCTGATAGCACACCTCATCAATCCTGAGCCGCATACCACGATTTACGATCCTGCATGTGGATCAGCAGGGCTGCTCATCAAAGCGCGCTTGGTCTACAAGGCTGAGCATCCTGATGAAAAGAGCGCGGCACCCAAACTGTTTGGACAGGAACTAAACCCGACGACGTTCGCAATGGCGAAGATGAACATGTTTTTGCATGATTTCAGTGACTCATCATTTTCCGTTGGTGATACATTCCGCAATCCGGGGTTTGTCATTGGAGGATCAGAGCTCAAGCAGTTCGACTACGTGGTAGCAAATCCCATGTGGAATCAAGATAATTACGACGATTCCTTTTACGATAATGACAGCTGGAACCGCTTTCTTTACGGCATCCCTCCCAACTCATCGGCCGACTGGGGCTGGGTTCAACATATGCTGGCCTCGTTGAACGATCACGGCAGAGCGGCCATCGTGCTTGATACAGGAGCGGTGTCCCGTGGGTCTGGGGTCAAATCTTCTAACAAGGAGGGGGAAATTCGTAAGGCCCTCGTAGAGAGCGACTTTATCGAGGTCGTCATACTACTACCCGAGAATCTGTTCTACAATACCACAGCACCGGGCATCGTTATACTTCTGAACCGTGCCAAACCCGCAGAGCGTAAAGAACAAATCCTGCTGGTGAACGCTTCATCGCACTTTGTCAAGCAGAAGCCTAAGAATGCGCTGACAGACGAAGGAATTGCTGCTATAGCTGAAGCTTTCAAAGGATGGAAAACACAGGAAATGCTCAGTAAGGTCGTTAAACTCCAAGAAGTCCGATCTGCCGATTACAACCTGAATCCAGCACGTTACATTGATACGAACGAACAAGCTGCGTATCGTCCTTTAAGCGATATTCTAAATGACTTGGCTACGGCACGCGCAGAGCGTGAGCATGCTGATCGTGAGCTGCTCGAGATTCTTGAAAAAATGGCGTTCAATGGGTAACAAATCCGCCGCATTCAAAAAAACTGAACTTGGCTCTGTCCCTAGCCACTGGGCGATAGTCGCAATTCACGAAGTAGGCTCAATCTTCACAGGCTCGACTCCCAGTACATCCGTGTCTGCATACTACGGCGGCTCATACGAGTTCATAACGCCCCGCGATATGGGGGAATTAATGTATGTGACTAAAACTCAAAAAAGTCTTACGGAAGAAGGCATTAAGGTAGCTCGACAATTGCCGCAAGATACGGTTCTTGTATCGTGCATAGGAGATATTGGCAAGACTGCTATAACGTCACAAGAACGTAGCGCGACAAATCAGCAGATAAATGCTGTTATAACTAATGAACGATGCTTACCGCATTTTTTGTATTATGTCATGATGCACGAGTCGTCTTCTCTAGGTCGGCTGGCAGGTCGCACAACTATGCCAATAGTCAACAAGAGCAACTTTTCCAAGTTTATGATACCACTCCCCCCAGTTCAGGAGCAACGTGCAATAGCTAAGGTTCTAAGAACGGTGCAAGAAACAAGAGAGACACGACTGCGTGAACTCCAGCTTGAACGGGAGCGCAAAGCTGCCCTGATTAGACTCCTTTTTACCAAAGGAGCGCACGGTGAACCCACTGAACAGAGTGAAATTGGGCAAATTCCTGAGAGTTGGAAGTTAAAAGCTGTTCGAGATATTTGCGACAATATTATAGACTACAGAGGAAAAACTCCAGCTTTTTCAGATGCAGGAGTCATCCATTTGCGTAGCTCGAATATAAAAGACGGAAGACTTGTCTTAAACAAGACTGCTTTTGTCAGCGAAACGACATATGCATCTTTCATGACTCGCGGCATGCCAAAAGAGAATGATGTCATATTCACGACAGAAGGGCCCCTAGGTGAGTCGACTTTGGTGCCTCCGGGACTAAGATTCTCATTGGCTCAAAGATTGGTTGTTTTGCAGCCGAATCCGCACACAATCGAGCCCAGTTATCTCATGTATGCCCTATATTCTGAAGGAGTAAGAAGTCAGTACTTTGCACGCGCAACCGGCACTACCGTAAAAGGAATTTCATCCAAAAGCTTTCAAAAAGTGAAGATTCCAATTCCATCAATCCCGGAGCAACGGGCAATCTCCACGATTTTATCGGCGTGTGACAGAAGAATCGATTTGCTAGAACGCGAGAACCAGCTGCTTGAAGAATTGCTAGAGGCAATGTTGAAGGGGCTCATGTCTGGTCAATTGGCTGCTTTGCCTTTGCTAGTAGAGGGGTTTTGAATGGGCGAGGTATCCTCCGTCCAGAGGCCTATGCTCAAATACGCGAGCAAAATCGGTTGGGACTGTGTCAATCGCAGCGACGCGTCGCTCTTGCGCGGTGGCGATACCGGTATCTACTTCGCTGAAACGCTTCAGAGACAACTCTTAAATCTAAATCCGAGCGTTGTAGACACAGCTCAAGCAGCAGAAATTATCCGTCAGCTCAATTTACTGAGACCGACGATTGAAGGCAATAAAGACGCTCTTTCGTGGCTTCGTGGCGAGGGTTCAGTTTTCGTTCCGACAAAAAAGCGTGAGCGCAACATCCATCTAATAGACTTTGATAACCCCAATAACAATATTTTTCAAGTCACCTATGAATGGCGCCAGAAAAGCGTAATGGGCGCCAATAGGGCCGACGTAGTTTTTCTCATTAACGGTATCCCCCTTGCCATAGCAGAGACCAAATCCGCTACAAAACCTGAGGGATTGGAAGAAGGTATCGAACAGATACGCCGGTACCATCGGGAAACACCGGAACTCTTCGTCCCGACTCAAGTGTTTGAAGTAACCCACCTCATCGACTTCTACTACGGCGTAACGTGGAGCACGAACCGTAAGAACATCTTCAACTGGCGCGAGGAGGAGCAGGGTGATTTTGAGCGTAGAGTCAAGGCATTTTTCGACCTTAAACGATTCTTGAAAGTGCTCCACGATTACATTATATTTCTTTCAAAAGACGACGTCCTGACAAAGGTTATTCTGCGCCAACACCAAACGCGAGCGGTCGAGAGGGTCATCGACCGTGTGTATGACCCAACGAAACGACGCGGACTCATATGGCATACTCAAGGTAGCGGCAAAACATATACTATGATCACGATCGCCTCAAAGCTGCTTAGAGAGGTGAGAGGTAAGGAGAAGCCGACTGTCCTTATGCTCGTCGACCGCAACGAACTGGAAGCACAACTGTTCAAGAACATCTCTGGATTCGGTATGACTACCGTTGAGGTGGCCCAGAGTAAAGCGGACTTGCAGCGCATTCTGAGTTCGGATTACCGCGGGCTTATCGTTTCCATGATCCACAAGTTCGATGGCATACCGGCTGACGTAAGCACGCGCGAAAGCGTTGTTGTGCTCGTCGATGAAGCGCATCGTACGACGGGCGGAGATCTGGGGAATTATCTAATGGCTGCGCTTCCTAGTGCGACGTACATTGGGTTCACTGGTACGCCCATCGACAATCTTTCACGCGGAAAGGGAACTTTCAAAGTATTCGGAGCGGATGACCAGCAGGGATATCTGGACAAATACTCCATTGCCGAGTCTATCGTGGATGGCACGACAGTCAGACTTAACTACGCAATAGCTCCCTCGGACATGCTCGTCGACACTGAGACGTTGGAGCGCGAGTTTTTCAATCTCAAAGAGACCGAAGGAATCAGTGATATCGATGAGCTCAACGGCATCCTCAATCGAGCGGTCAAGCTGAAAGAAATGATTAAGGGGAGCGATCGGATCGATAAGATCGCACAGTACGTTGCTAACCACTTCACGGAAAATGTAGAGCCAATGGGGTTTAAAGCGTTCCTTGTCGGTGTCGACCGCGAGGCGTGCGCGCTTTATAAAGAAGCACTCGATACGTATCTCCCTCCAGATTATTCGCAGGTCGTCTTCTCGCCGTCCCACAACGATTCTGCTCAGCTCAAGCGCCATCATCTATCCGAAGACGAAGAGAAGGCAGTACGAAAGGCGTTTATCAAGAAAGAAGAGAATCCTAAAATCCTGATTGTCACCGAGAAACTCCTGACAGGGTTTGATGCTCCCATTCTTTATTGTATGTATCTTGATAAACCGATGCGCGACCACGTACTGCTGCAAGCGATCGCCCGGATTAACCGCCCCTATGAAGATGAAAGCGGGCTTGTCAAACCGTTTGGATTTGTGATGGATTTCATCGGCATCTTTGACAAACTTAAGAAAGCGTTGGCGTTTGATTCGGACGTCGTTGCATCGGTGATACAGAACATTGATGTGCTAAAGCAGTTATTCACGACGCTTATGCGCGAGAGTGCACCGAAGTATTTGCCTTACGCGCGTGGATGGGACGACAAAGCCAAAGAGCGTGCGATAGACGCGTTCAAGGGTAAGGAATCACGAGAGCAATTCTTCAAACTCTTCAGGCAAGTACAGAATCTCTACGATATTATTTCGCCTGATAAATTCTTGCGACCCTATATCAAGCAGTACCTTGCGCTTGCTGAGGTTTATGCTTTGATTCGAAACGCATTTTCTGACCGCATGTACGTTGACCGAGAAGTAACCGCAAAAACGAAACAACTGCTGCGGAAGGAAACTGGAATTGATTTTGTCGACTTTCCGGGTGCCATCCACGAGC
>JBAULJ010000052.1:0-4951 GCA_049578125.1 Halobacteriota archaeon | reverse complement strand
CAGGGCAAAAGTTGACAAGCAAGGCATATTCAAAGCAGACGTGGTGTTCGCTCCTTTAGAAGACGGCGATAGGGCTCAAGCTTTGACTCAGCTCGGGAAAGTAGTTCTAACTGTCGACCTAAACCCGCTTTCTCGGACGGCAGTGACGAGCACTGTAACAATCGTCGACGAAGTCACGCGCGCGATGAAAAATCTGAGTGGTTTTGCGAAGCACGTTGAAGGTCAAAGTGATCAAGATGGACTTGATACGCTCACAGCAAGCTTCAACAACGTTCAGAACTTGAAAGCGTCATACGTTGTCATGCAGGAGCGGCTTCGGTCTCTTGCGCTGTGATCAGCTGCTCAGTTGCCGTTTAGTACGTCTACGTCGTATTCAAGGTTGCTGGGGACTTTAACCGTGAAAAGGTAGAGCTTATAATCGTGCTTCCTCGCGATCGCGATAGCCTCTTTTGAGACTCCTGATCGTTCAGTTTCCACTTTGGCTAAAACGAGCTCGTTGTTCGCTCGGACCACAAAGTTGTAAAGCTTCTTGTCACTCAAGCCATTCAAAAAATCTACGAGTTTCTTCAGTTCCTTCCACGTTCGCGCGATGTATGCATCTTTCTCAACCGAGTTAGAGACGTACCAGTCGCGACTCATATGAGGATACGCTTTATACTGCTCGTCGACTTCATGGTACGCTTTGAATATCCTCCTCGGATCACTCAAAGTGATATACTGAAAGCCGCCCTTCTTGAAATAGCGACTAACTACAATTTCGCCTATCGCGCTGAGGTCTTCTTGTTCAAGTCGCATAGGAACTCCTTTAATCCACCTTACCTAATAGCGTTTGCTGCATAATATTCCTTTTCAATTCCATTAGAACATAGAATAGGTAGAAATAAATATTATGATTTCTCGACGGATGATCCATGGCTGTTCCTGAAAAGATCAAATGTACAGTCACGAATTGGAACTACATCTACGACCTGTGCCGCGATCTGTCAGCGAGTGTAGTCGAGTCGGGATACGAGCCGGATGTCATCGTGGCGTTAGCGCGCGGAGGCTGGTTTGCTGGCCGCATGGTTTGCGATTTTCTCGGTATTTCCGACCTGATCAGCCTGAAAGTCGAGCACTATGTCGGAACTGCTCGCCTAGCGGATGAGTGTCGAGTGCGATACCCCATTGTAGAAGAAATGGTCAAGGGTAAACAGGTGCTTATCGTAGACGACATCGCGGACACAGGAAAAAGTCTTCAGCACGCTTCAAATTACGTAAGAGAATTTAAACCGACTGACTGCAAAACAGGCGTTCTACAACTGCTCTTTACTTCCGAAATTACACCCGACTACTACGCGGAGTTTCTCGAAGATTGGATGTGGGTCGTGTACCCCTGGAATTTTATCGAAGATATGATCGACTTGATAGTGAAACTGATGGCTCAACAGAGAAAAGACGTGTGGAACGAAAAGTCAATCAAGGCCGGACTGAACCATTCGTTCTCGATCGATCCTATTCATTTAGACATCGCTCAGCCCGGACGCCTCCCGGAGATCTTGAAAGAGATGCAGCGGAGGAAGCTTCTAGAACGGAAAGAAGGGGGCTGGACGTTGAAATGAACGCCGAGGTTGCATTCATAGGTGGTTCCGGGTTTTACAACCCTGACATCCTTGAAGATCCGACAACGGTTGCAGTAAAAACACCGTTTGGTCTTCCCTCCAGTGACATAGTCCTCGGTCGGATCGGCGGGAAAGCGTGTGCTTTTCTGGCTAGACACGGGGTGGGGCACCGTTTTTCGCCAAGCCGCGTAAATTATCGCGCAAATGTTTACGCCCTAAAAGCGTTAGGCGCCGTAAGTGTTGTCGCGATTTCCGCAGTTGGCAGCCTCAAAGAAGAGATTAAGCCCCTCACAACAGTGATTCCCGACCAAATTTTTGACAGAACTAGGCTCCGTTCAAATACTTTTTTTGACGACATTTGCGTTCATATTGGCTTCGCCGACCCATTTTGTCGAGACCTGTCGCACGCGTTGTGGCAGGCGGCGCAACAGGTCGGATGCAGCATCGAAAAAGGCGGTACGTATATCTGCATCGAGGGCCCTCAGTTTTCGACGCGGGCAGAATCGAACGCTTATCGACGTATGGGCTTCGATATCATAGGAATGACGGCAATGCCGGAGGCCAAACTCGTAAGAGAGGCAGAGATGTGCTTTAGTATGTTGGCTACGGTTACAGATTACGACGTTTGGCGCGAGGAAGGCGTCACCATTGAAACGGTCATAAATAACGTCAAGAAAAACGCAGCGAGCACGCAGAAAATCATCCAAGAAGTGGTGTCCCACCTCCCCGTCAAGGACGGCACATGCGAGTGCAGACACGCACTTAAAGATGCTATTGTGACTGGCCCAGAGGCCATTTCAGCCGAGACGCTGGAGAAGCTTCGTCCGCTTGTAGGGAAGTACCTCGGGTGACCTTATCGTCTGAGACGGAGCTCTATCCTGCTCAATATGCCTCTGAGCGTCCTGACTTCTGGAACGCTTAGTTCTGATCTGCTGTGGATGCGTCTTAGGTTGATAAGCACCCGCCGTCGCTTGTGCGTCGGAAAGTCGATTGCTTCGAGAACGTCGCTTGAATGCTGCAGCAATCGATCGAGCTCCACGTGCGATGCCACCGTTCGTTTTGACGTGGCACTTGCCGTCGCGCTGGCGATGCTGTGCAATACAACAGCTGCGGCATGCGAAACATTCATTACCGGATACTTCGGGCTCGTTTCAATGTTGACGATCATATCACATTCCTGCAACACTGCGTTCGAAAGTCCTTGATCTTCAGCGCCAAATAGTATCGAAGCGATGCCTCGCATTGCCGAGAGTTTGACGCCGAGTCTCGCAAGCGGGTACGGCGTCCTAAGATTCGCTCTGGAACCGACAATTCCTGTCGTCCCTATCACTAAGTTTGATGCAAGCAAAACATCTTCAAGCGTCGTAAGCCGCGCAGAGTCGAGCACATCCTGAGCGTGGGACGCCATCGCTCGTGCTAAGGACCCCAGCTCGCATGGCTCTATCAGGGCGAGTTTTGAGTAGCCGAAGTTCTTCATCACGCGAGCTACGGCGCCTACGTTGCCTTGATAAACGGGATTTACTAGTACAACTTCAACATCCATTTACAGCTCTTGACTTTGCGAGAGCACCGACCTAAGGATTCGCTGCACCTGACGCATTCGACTGAACCGCAGGACGTGATCGTGCCCGTACAATCCTCTTAGCTTTGTGCGCAGAAATCATCCAAGCAGCTAGTCATATTCGCGCCACGTGTAACCACACTTCGTACATCGAAAGAATCGCACTTCGCTCTCGTCTGCAGAACGCAGCTGTCTGAGCCACCAATAAGCTTTGTCGTGACCACATTCAGAGCAATGCGCTTTGATAGTAGGTTTTCCTTCTTCCGACTCGCCTTCGATTACCAACATAGTTCGCGCGTTCCGAGAGATTTCATGGACGTGCTTTTTCTTAGCCAACTGGTCCTTCTCTTTAACGAAACCACACGCTCGACACGTCACTAGGCCTTCTTCGGGAACCATAATGCTTTTGCACTTAG
The DNA here is from genome assembly GCA_049578125.1 of Halobacteriota archaeon. Classification (GTDB taxonomy): domain Archaea; phylum Halobacteriota; class Bog-38; order Methanoflorentales; family Methanoflorentaceae; genus Methanoflorens. The sequence goes on along the minus strand of JBAULJ010000052.1, from coordinate 1,376 downwards.
GACAGAATTCCATTCTTTCTCACAGCTTCCGATTACGCACAAAGCACTTCTCGCGAATGAGTCCTTTATTTCTCGTACCTTAAATATATACGGCGGTAGTGTCAGCTGACCAAATTAACGCTGGTCGAGCTAGCTGCTTTGAGTCGCAAAACGACGAGTCAAAATGGTTATATGCCAGTTTCATTATAAGGCGTTGTGAGTTGGTTTAGCGACTTCCAACCCATTGGTGGATTCATGCAGGCGTTATTGTGGATTGCACTCGGTCTTTTCATTATTGCGACCGTTGCGCCGCGTAAGGTCGCATATCCGATCGGAGCTACCGGTTGGGTTTTTTTCTCGCTACACTGGGCATATCAACCCGTGCACTATCTGGCAATTGAGGACTATTTCAACGTCATAGCGACCATTTTAGTCGCGGTTTTTTGCGGCTATGTCGCCTTCGTGATGTGGAAGAAAGCTGATGATCTGACTCTCCTTATCACCAAAGCCGCAGCCTTAGGGGGCATACTCTACTTTTCCTTCGCAGAGTTAGCTTCTCTCAATCACGTGTTGATCGGCGCGGTAGCAACACAGACTACCTTGACGTTAAATTCCTTCGGGGTGCCCGCAGTTCAGGCTGATTGGAACGTTCTAACACTGAACGGCTACCCAGTCCAAATCATACTCGGCTGCACTGGTATCGAGAGCATCGCTCTTTTCCTTGGAGTCATATCGTGCGTGCGTGCCCCGCCACGCAGAAAATTGGCGGCATTTTTGGTTTCCGTCCCAACGATTTACATATTGAATGTGCTGCGCAATGCATTTGTGCTGACAGCTACGGGTAACCAATGGTTTGGTTTGCCTGAAACCAGTTTCTATATCTCGCACAACGTTATTGCAAAATTTGGATCGATCGGTGCTTTGGTATTGATCTCGTACATGGTATTCATGATGCTCCCAGAATTGCTCGATATGGTAGTCGGTGTGTTCGATATGCTAAAAGGAGGCGTTATGCGTGCTAGCTAAGGGATCTGAGTACTGGATCCTAGGCTCTTTCGCACTAACGGCATTCATAGCTTTTTTTACCCCATATATGTTCGTCGGTATTTTGATTACCGTTTTCCTCTTCCTTTTTTTCAGAGATCCCGAACGGTTATCGGAAAGCTATGACTCAACCGATGTAGTGAGCCCTGCAGATGGACGGGTGCTCAAGATACAGGATCATCAGCTCAGCATCTTCATGAACATTCACAACGTGCATGTCAACAGATGTCCTGTCAACGGCGAAGTTATAGACATACAATACCACAAAGGAGGGAGGGTCCCCGCTTTTTACAAAGATTCAGATAGAAACGAGCGGAACACTATTACCATTCGCACTCGAATTGGCAATGTCA
>JBAULJ010000051.1:0-13418 GCA_049578125.1 Halobacteriota archaeon | reverse complement strand
TCCTCGATCTTTTCACTTAAGTAACCGGTTAGCAGTATGACGCTCTCGATATCACTGTTAGCCATATCGTAGAGCTGTCGATCTAGAATAGTGTAATCGTCCGTGATATCTATCAGGGGCTTCGGTATGTCTTCAGTATAAGGTTTAAGTCGCTTGCCATACCCGCCGCAGAGGATCATGCCTATCATATAGATTTTTGATTAGTCCTACGTCAACTTTAGTTTTTCTGTTGATGAAAAAGAGGCGCTGGTTCTATGCGGTGTGAACTAGCTGTATGAAAAAAAGCGACTGCGACGTTAAGCGCTGCCGCTTGTCCGTGCGAGATAATAAGAAAAAGACCAATGGGGCTCAGTTTAGCTACCCACAACCGCCGCCGCACGAGCCGCACCCAGTGAGGCTCGGGTGTTTAATGGTAAATCCCTTCCCGAACAGTGGGTCGTCCACAAAATCGATTTCGGCGCCATCGAGTGCGGCTTCTACGTTCTTTTCCATAAACATTTTGACCCCGTTTGACTCTTTTACGTCTTCTCCCGTCGTGGGATTTTCGTCAAGAGACATTGTGTACTGCGGTCCGCCGCAGCCCATTCCGCCATATGATATCCTTAAACCATACTCGGACTTGCCTTCTTTTACGAGGAGGTCTTTCAACTCTTTTGCTGCAATTTCTGTGACTTGAATCATTTCAAACTCCTATATTTTTCTCTCTCGTCACAAGTATTTAAAGCTACGCAGCACGCGCAGTTCAGCCAAAATCCGGGCTACTAAAAAAAAGAAGGAGGGAGGCACCGCCTTTACATTGGTGGCATGCCGCCCATGCCGCCCATGCCGCCCATGCCGCCCATGCCCCCAGCGCCTTCAGGCATTGGTGGTGCTGAAAGCTTGCTCGCTGCTATAACGTCATCGATTCGCAGAATCATTATGGCGGATTCTGACGCTGAGCCGACTGCTTGCGTCTTTATCCGAAGTGGCTCAACAACGCCTGCTTCGAGCATGTCGATCGCGTCGCCGGTGAAGACGTTCAATCCAGCAGTCTTCTTGCCTTGCTCGTGTTTTGACCTCAGCTCAACCAGGGTATCTATGGTATCAAGGCCCGCGTTTTCAGCCAGGGTCTTTGGAATGACTTCTAAGGCATCTGCAAACGCGTTAATGGCGAGTTGCTCACGGCCGCCCACGGTAGAAGCATAGTCTCTTAGTTTGAGTGCAAGCTCGATTTCGGTTGCACCGCCGCCAGCCACAAGCTTCTCATCTTCTATCGTGACGCCGACTACTCGTAGCGCATCAGTGACTGCTCTTTCTATGTCATCCACGACATGCTCGGTCCCGCCATGAAGCATGATCGATACTGCTTTCGGATTGTCGCACTTCTCGACAAAGATCATTTCGTCGCCGCTGACTTTTCGCTCCTCAACAAGTCCTGCGTGACCGAGGTCACCTTTTTCAAGTTCGTCCACGCTGGAGGCGACTTTTGCATTCGTAGCTCTCGCGAGTTTCTCCATATCGCTCTTTTTCACGCGCCTTGCTGCGAGAATCCCCGCCTTCGACAGGTAGTGCTGGGCTAGGTCGTCAATCCCTTTCTGGCAGAATACCACGGTAGCACCCTTGCTCTTAATCTTGTCAACCATGCCCTTGATCATCTCCTCCTCTTGGCTAAGGAAGGCCTGGAGCTGATCCGGCGACGTAATGGATATTTCGGCGTCAACCTCTGTATCCTTAAGCTCGATCGCGCCGTTTATCAAAGCAATCTTTGCCTTCTCGACGCGTTTTGGCATGCCAGTTGAGACACGTTCTTTGTCTATAATCATGCCCTCGACGAGTTCGGATGAGTCAACGCTTCCCCCGACTTTCTTTTCAATCTTGATGTTGTCGATGTCAAAAGTGTTCTTTCCGTTTTCAGTTTCGACGACGGCTTTGACCGCTTTTACGCACAAGCCTGCGAGCTTTTCTTTCGATGCTTCAGCGCCTTTGCCCGTCATCGCCGTAATTGCGACTTTTTTCAGAAGTTCGTCATCATCTGGTGCGACGGCGATTGCAACCTCATCAAGAACCGCGCGAGCTTTTACTGCCGCCAGTCTGAATCCAGAGGCTATGACGGTGGGGTGCACGTCTTGTTCCAGTAGGTTTTCTGCTTTTCGGAGCAGTTCGCCAGTAATGATAACGGCCGTCGTCGTCCCATCTCCGACTTCGTCGTCTTGAGTACGCGCGACTTCCACTATCATTTTCGCTGCAGGGTGTTCGATATCCATCTCCTTCAAAATCGTAACCCCGTCATTGGTAATGACAACGTCGCCTAGCGTATCTACCAACATCTTGTCCATGCCTTTTGGGCCTAGCGTTGTTCTCACGGCCGAAGCAACCGCCTTAGCGGCGGTGATGTTCATGCCTTGGGCTTCTTTTCCTCTAGTCCTCTGACTGCCTTCCTTAAGAATAAGTATGGGTTGTCCACCCAGTTGTCCGATTTGTCCACCCAGTTGTCCTGCCATTTTTCCCTCCGTGTACTATGAATAGTCCCAATGTGTGTAGGTTCGGGCTTAACTATGCATAAAGTTCTATAAAAGCGTTGTGTCAAAAATAAGGGTCAACCTGAAGCGCGACTACTCTTCAGATCGCTCTCGCACGAGGTGTACCAGCTCAGTCGAACTGTCCAAGTCTTCAAGCTCTTGCAAGCGCACGATAACGGTGTCAAAAATCCGGAGGCACTTAGGTTCTTCGTCGGTGATGTATAGTGAGTGAGCGGAAACGACTCGCGATATGCTGCTCATCAGTTCGGCCCGTTTTGCCATGAGACTTGCATTCTTGCTGATTCCAGTGAGTAGGGTCTCTTCCTTTGTCTGCGACAACATGTCAAACGGGGCTTGAAACATGGGCAACACGGTAAAGCCTAAGTCAACGAGCAGTGATATGGCCTGTTTCTCGATAAGTGGCAACGTATCAGCTTTCGCTGTTTCTGCGTGAAAAGCGTGTCGCGTAAGAAGGTTTATCGGCACAGCAAGCGGTGCGTCGAGAACTGCCTCAAGCCTTACAGCTATTTCCACCTTAGCATCCATTCCTTCTTCGTATTTGCGAATACTTCTTCGCGAAACCCCGAGCTGCGAGGCGATTGCTCCCAAAGAAAGACTCATACGAGTGCGAGCCGCGCAGAGGGCCTGCTCGTCTAGTCTGACGTAGAGTCCTCCGGGAGCGGCATAGATGAGTGGTGGGAACTCATCGATGAAGAAGTCTGAAAGCGTTTCGACGTTAACGGCAGGGATCCCATAACGTACATAGACGGCGCCCGCTTGGAGTTCGTGATTTCGGGCTTTTTCGCCGACCAGCAAAGGCGACGCATAGAAGTACTCGGCCAGCTTCTTTAGTTCTAGGGCGGTGTCTTCGCTTAATCCGTCGATATTTGAAAGCATTTTTAGGAAAAGCAGAATTGAACCCCTTCTGGCGGCAATATCGAAACATCTGGAACGAACATCACATCTCTTCGATGTAACGAATCCAGCCGTATGCAGCACTTCTGTGGTTTGATCCACCAAGAGATCCTGGCGCATTATTGTCGTTCTCCCAGGCGCTTACAAGCCGTTCCAGCTCACTGACTACTCTACCTCGCTTTATATGTTCAAAAAGCTACTTATATACTTCTATCGATAAAAAAAACGAGGCACCTCACCAGCATGCTGATTGGCATTGATGATACCGATTCAAAGCGTGGCATGTGCACGACGTATCTGGGCACCGTGTTAAAAAAAGCGCTTGAGCACGAACTGAACGAGAGTATTGAGCTTCGCTTAGTACGGCTCAATCCAACAATACGATTCAAGACCAGAGGGAACGCTTCGATATGTATGTGCATCAAGCATTCGTATGACGTCCTAGATATCGTACGCAAGCACATTGAACGAATGGCGCATCTTGACGACGAGGGTACGCACCCAGGGGCAGTGTTTTTTGACGATGAAATAACTCCGCCAGATATCCAGTCCTTTGCGAACGATGCTATGCACGCAGAGCTATGCATAGGCGAGGCGACCGAACTCATCGAAAAGTACGGGTTAGATTTCTTATCATTTAAGAACGGTCGAGGCTTGATCGGGGCGCTCGCTGCTATAGGTGCTACTCTTGGCGAGGAGTCTACGTATGAGCTTATTGCGTATCGTTTTGAGGACAACTTTACAGAAAAACGATATATAAGCGCGGACTCAGTCCGCCGCGCGGACTTAGCTACTTACCCTTATACGTGGGACACCGTTGATCGAAAAAATAAAGCGATAATATTCGCCCCACACTCTTCCGATCCGATATTGTATGGGATCAGAGGAGAAGATCCCCATCAAATACTCTCAGCGCACAGCAAAATTATTTCAGAACCATTTGAGTATCTAACGCTTTACAGAACTAATCAGGGGACGGATGCGCACGTCCGGCGCGCTCAAATTCGAGATCTGGAAGAAGGCCGCTCCTACATCGTGACCGCAACAGTAATCAGTCAACCGTACACAATAGCTGGCGGACACACGTTTGTCCGGGTGAAAGACGTCGGTGGCACGTTGTTATGCGCCGCATTCGAGCCGACGAAACAATTCAGAGCCACAGTTCGCAAATTACGTTTTGGTGATGAGGTGATCGTTCAGGGCAGCTACGTCGAGAACTGCCTTCACTTGGAGAAGCTGCAACTAGTGGAACTGAGCGATCAATACAGAAGCGCAAATCCCATTTGCTGCAACAAGAGCATGAAGTCGCTCGGACGTGAGCAGGGATTTAGATGCGTCAGGTGTAAAACTGTTGAGAGAGCACGACAAAGGGGTCAAGTGTCGGAAAAAAGAGGTGTTACGATAGGAGCATATGAAGTCACACCGTCAGCGAGACGGCATCTCGCAGAACCGCTTATCAGGAGGCGTAATCGAGGTTATGCTGTATTCCCCAGCAGATAAAACGGTGGGAGCCGCGGATTCGAGGTCTACGTGCGACGCGTCCAAGGACGCTCGGCATAGCGAAAAGCGCGGAGCGTGAGCGAGATGCGCAGAAAAGGTGACAAGGAGGTTCTTAGGGCGTTGAGCCGATTCAGCGGAGATATCGTTCACTTGACACACACGGATTTGGATGCGGTTTGCTGTGACGCCATTTTTCGAAGGAAATATGGAAATGTGCTGACGATCTTTTCTTCAGTTCAAGATTACAGCTCATACTTGGACCTCTTTGCCCAGGTCCAAAGAGCAACGAACCTCACGCTATGTCTGTCCGATCTTGGCGGTAGGGAGGGTGCAGTTGAATCAGCGGCACGGCTAAAACGTAATGGGTGGCGTGTTGAGTGGCGCGACCATCACGTTTGGGATGGGCACGTTTTCAAGGATGTTACGCGGACTATCGACTATTTGTGCGTCAATCGCGAATTATGTGCCTGTGAAATCGCGTGCGAGGACCTGCTAAAAAGCGACCCGATCGCTCGAGAAATCGCAGCAATAGGGAGGGATAGGGATTTTTGGATTAACAAGGACCCGCGTTCTGACGTGCTCTCGACTGCGATAAGTGATCACGGGTCGCGAGAGAAGATTGCATCAAAGCTGTCGCGCGGACTTTTCACAGATGCCGAGATCGAGGGCATGTATACCGTGCAAATGGCTCGGAAGAACAATGCCATGAGCAATGCGTTGCGAACGTCGGCTCTCTTTAATCATACGGCAGTTACGATCAGCAACGGTTACTCGAGCGATGTCGCTGCGATGCTGAGGGACCAGTATCAGTCAAGAACGGAGCTAGTATTGAGAGCTAGTGGCATTTTCTCTGTAAGAACCGTCGCTCCCGTGAGCAACCAGATCGCAATGCTGTTTGATGGAGGTGGGCATCCACACGCTGCTGGTGGCAATCTGCATTTTACGATCGCTGAGCGGATAGGATTTCGATTCTTCGCGTATCGTCTTAAGAAGGTGCGTGAGCTCATTGAGGCGACTTCGAGGTTCGATCAGTCTTGACGAAACGTCTTGCTGTCGCGCAACTCGGCGACTAGCTCAAACACCTCTTCCGGATCATAGATCCCCTTGAATGCCATTACGTGACCACTGTGAGTCTCAATGACGAGATTTCCCGTCTTTAACAGCCTTCGTGAAAAGCTCTGTTGTTTCGTTTGCTTCGCAACCCGAGATAGCGGTATTGTCGCTGTGCTCTTGAAAAATAGGCCTTTTTCTATGTATATATCGCGCGCCGTGATTCCGTATCTTTCTGAATAGACGGCAATGCCGGTTCGACCAGCGACAAAGAGAAAAAGCAAAACCGCGGCCCCCCTAAGCGCCGTTGCGATCAAACTGACGTCAATAAAGCTGCCCACAAAAAAAGACCCGAAGAGAAGGGCTGCCACAAGAAGCACAACTCCCTTGTACTCCAGCGTACAACCCACGATACTCGGTCGCCCCAGATACAAGAGCTCCTTATCATCGATCTTCAATCCGCCTTTGCTGACTGGATAAGCAGGACGCGGGGCGCTAACGGGTTTTTTGCCTAATTGGGCTTTGTAAAAAGAGCGGTCGTGAGTAACCTGTGAAGCACGTGACGCAGCGCCTGAGCGGTAGGCAACATAACTCATCAGATAATCACGCATCTCCTCTGAGAGCGCCAAGGCCGTCTTGGCAATTTCGGGGCCGATCTTGATCTTCTGAAAAGCCACGATGCCCCCGTCCCACCAGTAGTCCAACGAATCTACATTTCTTTCTATCTGAGCACGCAAAGTCGGGCGGAAAGTGTAACGCCCTTGCCTTCTGTATTCATCTCGCAGGCACAGCTGATACAATTCTTTGATCTGGTGCGCATTTAGAACAACTTCTTCAAAGTCCCCCGATTGATAGAAACGTCGCGCTTTCTCAATGAGTCGATCTAACGCGCGCACAGCTGTAGCGAACTCAGGCGTTGACGACGAGAGCTCGGTAGCGCCGTTTCTTTCACGTGGATATTCCCAGTAATCTCTGCCATAACCGCTCATGTGCTTTACGCAATTCCTAGTAACCTATGCATTTGCGGTATAACTCTCACCTGATTTAAATACGCGGCAGCGACATCCATTAGTCGAAAGAGCTGACCGTTATCAGGCGGAACAGCCGGCAAGATGGGCGTGACAGGCTGGAGTACAAGCAGCAGATTGTTGTCAATTGCCGCCAAGCGTTGCGCCACAAGTTTTATCGTCTCGCTCAACGTTTCCTTTAGCACTACGACTTTGGCAAAAACATAAGCTTGGGAATTATGGAAACATTCGATGGTGCGCAGCTCCTCGCGTAGCAACAAATCGTAAGTGGTGGTAGCTCTGTGCTCGGGCAGCTTGATGTCGCACGCGGCAATGTGCACGGCGTGCTTGAGCTGCTGGGCGTCGCGCGAAAACATCGCATTAGTCTCAAGGTACAGGGGTCCGCAGAACTCTCGCGCAAGCTCTAAGATAAACCTGGTGTGCAGCAATGGTTCCCCGCCGGTCAAGCTCAGATGTTGCGTCGCAGGAGTCCAAAAGCTTTCGACGAGTTCTGCGAGATCCTTCGCTGAAACTGGGTTCTGAAGCGAACGCGTAGCATTGCACTTCACTTGATGGGCGCTTTCTAAGGGCTTCGCACTCTTAGAATCACAATAGACGCAAGTGAGCGGACATCCCTGAAATCTCACAAAGACTTGGCGGGTTCCTACGTAGGGCCCTTCTCCCTGTATCGAGTTAAACACCTCGTAAACGTTTGCTTTGGCTGCCATTTCCCGGACCCGGATCAACGACTTCTTAGCCGTTTCAACAAGGGGTCTTCCTTGCCTATTGCCTTGAAGGCACGCTTTCTGCGGAGACACGACTCGCATACGCGACATGGAGCGCTCTCTGCAGCGTAGCAGGACCACGACCATTCAAGGGGCGCTCCGATGCGCAACCCGAGTGCTGCGATTTCAGTTTTATCGTATTCTAGCAGAGGCGCAAAAACCTCGACTTCGTTTAGGGTAGCATATTTTAACGCTTGGTTGAAGGAAGCTACGAAATCAGCTGAGTTATCTGGGAATGTCTTGGCCTCTTCTTTGTTAAATCCAACGACAACAGTTTTACAGCCATAATTCTCGCAAAATGCAGCTGCTACAGAAAGGAAAACTGCATTGCGCGCAGGCACCCAAACAGCTTTTGCCGTTTCATGCACCGCCGCAAGGTCTTCGAGCACCTCGTCGCTCAGCTGTGGGGGTTTAGTATGATCGGTAAGGGCACCGACAAAACTCGCGTACCAAGGTAGTTTGATGATTTGATGGTTGACACGGTACATCGCGCATATTTTGGCAGCATATTCGATTTCTACGCTGTGCGCCTGCTGAGCATAATCAAACGTTAAGCAGATTATCTCATCGTAGGTGTCATAGGCTAGTTTGAATGATACGACTGAGTCTAAGCCTGCTGACAACAAAACGACGGCTCGTGACATCTCGAAGCCTCACACGCGCAGGTCACTATTGGGCAAAGCATTAATTAAAATTGTCTATTACCTACCTACATGCACAAAACTGCAGAGATTCTTGTATTCGGTTATGTGCAAGCGGTGGGTTACCGCCTCTTTACCAAACGATATGCCGACCATTTCGGCGTCACCGGCTTTGTACAGAACCTGCCTGATGGCACAGTGAAGGTTGTGGCATCTGGCGCTGAAGCTGATCTCGCTTCTTTTGTCGAGAGGCTGCGAGAAGGTCCGCGAGCGGCAATTGTCAAAGATGTCAAGGTGAGGTGGCGGGACAGAGAAAGAACCTACACAGAATTCGTTATGATCTGAGCGGTGCTGCCGTTAATTGTCCAATTGTTTAGCTCAGACCGGTTTGTGGGCAGGAGTGCGCCGTCAGCTATTACGGTCCCCATGTCGTTCGTAAGAGTCTAGGATGCTTCAGCAGTCACTTTTCTGACGCTCGTTCGCCAAAAGCTAAGCTTCCACAAGAAGGGGCAATTCGCTCTGTTGCAGCGCTCTACGGGCTACGGCCATCGACGTCGGGGATCAGTTACTATGTCGACCAACGTCGATTTTTTCGCGAAGAGAGCACTTTTCAATGATTCTTTTAGATCTTGGGGTTCTTCAACCCTGAACCCCTCTCCTCCGCAGGCGTCTGCGTAACGCGCAAAGTCGATTCTTTGCAAATCGGTGGCAAAATGCGGGACGCCAGCTTCATCTTGCTCGTGCTCGATCATTGCAAGCTTGGCGTTGTCGAGAACAACTACGGTGATTGGCAGCTCGTTAGCAACCGCGGTGGCAAAATCGCCCATTACCATCGTGAATCCTCCATCGCCAGTCGTACAGACGACTTGTCTCGTAGGAAATGTGAGTTGCGCAGCTAATGCTGCCGGCAGTCCAAACCCCATAGAGGCGACGTATCCCGAACTCAAAATATCTTGATCGGTTGCGACGAAATTGCGAGCAAACCAAAGCGTATTATCACCGACGTCATTTGCAATGATGGCGTCGCGATCGACCAGCTCCTGCAAGGCGCGCATGATTTGCGGCCCTCGCACAGGTGGCATGTCTGACGCAATTTCGCGCTCCTTCTTCTGCTCCCAGCGTTTCTTGATCCGAGCCAACTGGTCTAGATAGCCGTCATTGCGGTTGTCTGCGAGTTTTTCACTGAGCACTGGCAGTATCATCGCGGCGTCTCCGACGAGTCCCACTTGCACAGGGAATTTTCTCCCAATCATCATCGGGTCGAGATCAATTTGAACCTGAGGGACATACGAAGGCACGGCCGTCTTGTCTGAATACGAACATCCGACCGTGATCAGCAAATCCGCTCCAAAGACCATCCGCTTGGCCGGGTCGGTCCCGATGTCGCCCGTGACCCCCAAAGCCAGACGGTGGTCTTCGGGAATGATGCCTTTCGCTTTGTACGTCGTAGCGATCGGGGCACTGATCTTTTCCGCTAGCAGCAGAACGGCGTCTCTTTGTCCTCGGGCGCCGTGTCCAACGACCAAGACGGGCATTTCCGCGGCATCAATAGCTCGCGTTGCGGCGTCAATCAGTTCAGGATGCGACATCAGTCGCAAATCGGGCAAGCGGCCCTCTCTTGGCTTGATTTTCACGTTGGGGAGAACAGGAAGCGCTTGCACATTCGCCGGTATGCCGAGATGAGAGACTCCTCGCCCGACTATCGCTCGTTTCATCGCCAGGGCAAGAAGCTCAGTGGCTTGGTCCGGCGAGTCAATAACCTCGTTGAAATCGGCCACTGCCTCAAACAAGGCGTGTTGATCGATCTCTTGAAACGAGCCCAATCCTAAGAATTGCAGCGCAACTTGTCCTGTCAGGGCAAGAACCGGGGCACGATCCATTTTTGCGTCGTACAGCCCTGTGATCAGATTCGTCGCTCCGGGTCCGGCTATCGTGAGACACACGCCCAAGTCACCGGTGAGCTTCGCGTACGCGGACGCCATAAAGGCGGCGACCTCTTCGTGCCGCACGAGAACAAAGCGTATGCGGTCACCTCGTCTCCTGATTGCGTCAACGATTGCAAGTGACGTTTCGCCAGGAATTCCGTAGACCTGTGTTACGCCCCATTCTACAAGTTGCTCAACTATCGCGTCGGCTACCAGTCGTTCGGATTGGCTTTGTGCGGGAACCTCATCCATCATATACTACTCCTTTCGGTTTCGTCACAAACGAAAAAGACGGTTTGCGTGAGCAAATTTTGATAAGCTGCACGTAAATCGCTATTGAGCTCTGCTGATCTCTCAAGCAGCTCTGACTACTTAAGGATTTCACGCGAAAAGGCCTAAGTGGCGTTTGAGGCCGCGCGGGCAAGTCGTGTCGAAGGGCTGCTAAAGACGCTTAAAGCGTGTGAAGACCTCATACCAGGGGCGTTGCTGCCGCGTGGCGTGAGTGCGCAGCAGCGCAACATGCCAACGTCTCCTTGCGGGCCGACACCGAATTACGTCACTGTTGGATAGGTCACGCCTGAAAGTTCGCTTGTTTCGCGCGTGAGAGCGACCAGGTTGTGCGTGTCCAGCCTGTGTACGTCATCTTTGCCCAACGCTCGTGAAATATCGGCAAGCTCCGACGTTGATACGCGAATGAAATTGGCGAGCTTCTGAGCGCCCCTGTCGACGTTAAAACGTTTGATAAGGTTGGGATCGTGCGTCGTCGTTCCCGTCGGACACTGGTTAGTCTCACATATGCGGTAGTACTCGCATGACATTGCCCAGAGCGCGGCCGTTGCGATGTAGACTGCGTCGGCCCCGAGCGCTAAACACTTGGCAAAATCCCCTGAAGTGCGCAATCCCCCCGCCGCGATGAGCTCGACGTGTGCCCGATATCCTATCTCGTCGAGATACCGGTGTGCTCGAGGTAGAAAGTTGACAATGGGCAGCCCGAAGTTATCCCTGATGTGACTCGGGGGCGCACCGCTGCCTCCTCCAAACCCGTCAACGACGACGTAGTCAGGCTCCGCGTAGACAATGACGTCGAGGTCCTTCTCGACGTGCCCGGCGGCAAACTTGATTCCGATGGGCCGGCCTTCCGTTATGTCTCGCAGCGTTTCGATCTTCTGCTTGAGCTCTTCAGCGCTCTTGACGTCCGGGTGCCGAGCAGGGCTTCGAGCGTCGGAGTTGACAGGAATGCCGCGCGTCTTGGCGATGAGCTCGGTTACTTTGCTCGCGGGAACGAGACTGCCAGTGCCAGGGTACGCCGATTGACTTATCCGAAATTCTACCATGTCGGCTTCTTTGAGTCGCTCATTCCAGACGCCGAAGTGGCCGGTCGAATATTGCAGCGTGACGTACTTCGCAAGCTCGCGTTCTTCATCGAGCATCCCACCTTCTCCGGTGTTCGTCGCCGTACCTGCGAGCGTCGACGCCTTTGCGAGCGCGATTTTTTGCTCTCGGTTCAAGGCGCCAAAACTCATGCCAGAGATCATAATAGGCGTCTCGAGGTGGATCGGCTTCTTCGAGCTTCTTCCCACGGTGGTGGCGGTATTGACCGACTCTTCAGCGTTTAAGGGAAAGTGATACAACTGAGCTGGAAGGAAATTGAGCATGTCCAGGCTTGCCGGGACGCGCTTCAGCGATCCCATGCCCTCTCGCAGTGACTTGTTAAGCGTCGCTGTCTTCTTTACGTCAAGAATTCTTTTGTAATCCAACGGATGCTCGTAATACGCAATTTCTCGCATAACAGACCCCCAGCGTCAATGCCGCTTATCACAGAGGTTGAGTAATATTTATTGGTTTCTAAACTCAATAACCACGATAACGGCGAGGAGTTCGCGGGATGGGGGTCGTCTTAATCAAGGCCGATGTGCTTGACGAGAGTGATGCAGGACGTATATGACAACGCGCGGCACGAGACAAAAACGGCTAGCCGAAAGCAGGCGTCAGCTCACGAAGCTGCTCGTGATAGCGGCTCTGATTGAGTACGGACTGCGGATCGATGACATCGACGTCGGTGAAGTCAGCCAAGACGAGATCGACGAGGCAGCGGATCTCGCACGACACGGGTCGCTGCACGTGCCAAAGGTCTTGATAAACGTCAAGGGGTTCGATCGCTTTGAACGCTACGTGCCTGCCTGGTCGCGCCTCTCCATCGAAACGCGCGTTTTGGAGGTTCTCGTCGAGTCCGAAAGCGGCGAGATCGTTGTCGGCTTGCCGGAGGGCGCGGAGAAACGATGCGTCGTTGTTCCGAGCGCGATAGAACAGGAGTTTCACGAGCTGCGGCGCTTTCCGTCCCGTGCAGTGGGTGGGTAGCTGCGCCGAAAAGACACGTCGATGTCGGTCGGCGAGGCAGACCAAAGCGCGCTCTTCGTTTCGGCGTCTGGCGGTCCTTATTGTTTACGCGCGTGCGACGAGCGGCTCTCATTACAGAAAGCTTTATCTCAGTCGCGCTCTTCGTACCGAGCGTGCGGAAGACGATTGCATTGGCGCTCTGCATCGTGCTGTGCGGTTGCTTCGTCAGCGGCTGCGTAGGTGACACCTCCAGTCAGAACGGAAGCGGCCAAGGATCGAGCAGTTTGAAAGCGTCGGAAATCTCACTTAGTTCAGCATCGACCGCGTTGGGTGAGCCGCTATCGGTAAAAGCGGTGGTAATCAGTGGGCATGCGTTAGACGGCAAGGTCGTCGAGTGGTTTATAGATGGCACATCGGTAGGTAGAAGCCAAATGAAAAACGGCGTTACGACGCTGAGCTTGACCGGCGAGTACACCGCCAACTTGGGTCTTGGAACGCACCGGATGCAGGTGAATTTTTACGGCGACTCGACCTATAAGAGCAGCACGGCGACTTCTTTTCTAATGATTACGGCGACTGGTGCACCAGAGGGGACCGTTTCAAACGAGTCCGTCGTCAACGCTTCCATACCGCTCTAGCGCCAGCAGCACATTGAACGCCCCGGTTGATGCGTTAACGGCGCCTCTGTTCGTCTGCAAATGCGTAAAAACAGAATGATCAGCACGTAAGCACGCTCCTACGTGCCATGAGGGGGGTATCC
>JBAULJ010000050.1:0-1714 GCA_049578125.1 Halobacteriota archaeon | reverse complement strand
CCTTTGTTGACTTGGGGAGATTGCAAGTACTTATGCCAATTCAAGCAATTATAATAGCAGGATTCTTTACTACCAAAATTTGACTATGTTTGAAATAATTGATGAATATTATCCATCGCTGCGTAAGCCCGGGTTTTAATTCTACTCTCCTTCCTCGCTCCTGTCTTCCATCTGAAAGGTTCCTCACACAGCCTTCGCGACCATGTGCTGATACGGTCTCATTTTGTCCCCATGGGGGAAATCGCAGTTCTTGCCGCACCTCCATGGAGCCACTGCAGACGGTGTTATGTATCGCCTGTCAGATGTAGATAATTGAAAAGCGATTGATACTCTGAGTTGACAAGCGTCAACCTCAGGGCTTGATCTCTTTTAGATCGTGTCGCATGATCGGACGAGACAGTATGCAGCGAGCTACGGGCTTGAACCCGGCGCGCGCGAACGCTGACACTGTGCCGGTGAACACATTGGAAGTACTTTCCGGTTGCTCCGTGTCCACTGGATACGCTTCGAGGGCTGGCGCGTTCGCGCCCTTTGCGGCTTTGACTGCCGCCTCGATCAAGGCTGACATGACCCCCTGCTTGCGATAGCTGCGTCGCACGTAAAAACACGAGATCGACCAGACCGGTACCTCGTCGACGCGCTCGAAAGCTCGCGCCCTGTCGAGCCACGGCAACTCATCGCGTGGCGTGAGCTGGCACCAGCCCACGGCCTGCTCACCATCGAAGGCGAGCAAGCCTGGCGGCGGGCCGCGTTTCACGAGCTTGCGCAACGCGCTTCGGTTCTTCTCGCGTGCCCGCTTGTGGTATTCACTGCCGATCCTCCAGTACATGCACCAACAGCCATTGCTTGCACCGCCCTTGCCGAACAGGTCTTCAAGTGCTGGCCAGAGGTCGGGCGTGAGCGGGTGGATTGTGAGCTGCATATCGTCTTGTCCTTCTTTTTGCCCGGTCGGTCAACTTACAGCGTGCCAGCTTGTGGATGGGCTGCTTCTCCCTCACGGAGCATATTATCCCCGCAAGGGGACACCCTTCGGGGGGGAAGGGGATCGAGCAGCGTTCTCGAAGCGCGGCGCCGGGGGCGGCAGCTCGGCCAGTAGGCGCTCCTGGCTCTTCGCAGGACACGCTGTAGCCGGTGTTGGACAGGGCTCTTGTTTTCGAGATTAAATTTATTCTCTCCTTGCCGTAACGAAAAAATGGGCGTGTTTTCTGTCTTCGCGATAATCGATGATCTGTTGGATTTTTAGAATTTGAAATTCCTTCATCAAGTCCAGTACATCCGCATATTCCACATAAGTGTGCGGGACGTCCACTTCCGGTCCTTCTGTCTTATAAAGTGTGTATTCATTGATCTTTCTGTCCGAGAATAAAGTCCAGGCGGCTGATTCTTTTGAATTAAAGGTTACCAATAGCTGCCCGTCTTTTTTTGTCACCCTGCGCATTTCAGATAGTACAGTGACCAGGCCCGCATAATCGGTGTGGTAAATGGAATGAAATGCCAGCAGGCAGTCGAAATATCCGGTCTCATAGGGAAGGGATAACATGTCCCCCCGCTTGATTTCGATATTCAAACTTTCTCTTTGCGCATTATTTTTAAGCTGGGCGAGGCCATCTTCCGATAGATCAAAGGCGCTTACCGAGAAACCCATCTTTGCCAGGTGGATCGCGTTCCTGCCGATCCCGCATCCCAGGTCCAGGACCTTGCTGAAGTTTTTGGC
>JBAULJ010000049.1:0-3199 GCA_049578125.1 Halobacteriota archaeon | reverse complement strand
GTTCCCGATATGCCGCGCTGGTTGCCTTATACCCGCCTTTAGGCCCCGGAACACCTTCCACAAGCTGAAGTGCTTTCAGCGATTGCATTTGATTTCTTATCGTGCCTGGATTGCGACCAAGCATCTGAGCTATTTCTTCTCCCCTAATTGAGCGCGAATTTCGTCGATATAAACTTACAAGAGCGCTTAGAATCTCCTTTTGAACGGAAGTCAGTTCCATAGCTTCAATTAATATGATTAATTATGAGATATAAGTTTTATTAGCTTGGGACGTTTAGGAATAAGAAATGTTCAATATTCCGACCGTTCCAACTTCACAGGAGTTGTTGGATAAAGCATTCAGAAAAAGTGTCCGTGCGAGAGCAGGAAAATCGCCAGGGCGAACTGCAGAGAAGGCAATGATACTGACCGCGTCAAATATCCTCGCGGACAATCTTCGAGCTGTTGTAAGGCGATTTCCGAACCTTGACGAGATCGACCCCTTCTATGCAGAGACAATCGATATAGTTGTCGGACTGGACCAGCTCAAGATGTCACTTGCTTCTGTCAGTTGGGCAGCGACAAAAATCCATCAGCTATCGAGGGCTGCGATCGCTAAAATGCCTCGAGTGCCTGACGCAAAAGCCGTACGGAAGCAGACGTTTGGACGAGCAGCGTCTATTATGAGAGAGATACGGTCGGATCTCGATTTCCTAAATCACGCTCGAAACACAATCAACGCATTTCCTGCCTTGGGGGACGAGCCGACTATACTGGTCGCTGGATATCCTAATGTGGGCAAATCGAGTTTTGTCGCATTTGTAACCAGCGCCACGCCCGAGATTGCACTCTACCCTTTTACGACGAAGGGGATTGTTGTAGGGCACATAACGTACCGTGACGAGCGTTATCAAATTGTCGATTTGCCTGGGCTGCTTGATCGCCCCCTCTTCAAGAGGAACCCCATTGAACTTCAGGCCATTTCGGCCCTCAAGCACCTTGGAGACGTCATATTATTTATTGTTGACCCGTCAGACACGTCTGGGTATGCAGTAGCAGATCAACTTAATCTTTTAAACGAGTTAAGGTCACGTGTTGATCTCCCCTTCATAGTCGCGGCAAACAAGACAGACCTCGGAACGACAGAACCAGTAGAAGAATCGTTTAAGATCTCAACAAAATCCGGTGAAGGAATCGCACAGGTCCTAAAAGCCTCAATTGATCTCGCTAACCGCGGACACCGGGTCTCCAAAACGTTCGAGGGTGACAACGCTAGCTGAGAGCTAGAATGGATTGACTCCTGCAATGTAGCTAGCGATCAGAAAGCCGCCGATCGCACCTGAATTCAAGAAGGGCAAGCCTGCTTGAGGTTTTCCTTTAAGAACGAACCACATCAGGGCCGCATAACCCACAATTGTACCAACTGCTGCGCCAAAAGCAGGCACGTTTATAAACCCGATTGCCGGCGCGCTCAAAAAAGAGTTTGCAGATATCACCAAAACAGTTGGAATGACGGCATCGCCAAGCCCCATAAAGAAAGCTTCGCGTTTCTCAAACTTTTCTTCGCCTGTCACTTGCGAAGCTTCCCGTGCCCATTTGACGTGAGAATACCCCCTATTTCGAGGGAGCACGAACAATACTGGCAACTTTAGGTCCACAACGCCCTCTGCCAAGCTAATCATATGCTTAGTCTCGTATACTGACACAAAGTCGTAGACCCCGAGCGCAACCAATAGCACTAATGCAGGCACAACCGCAAGAGAGATGCCAAATATTGCGGCTGCGCCAGCACCAATCAAGATCCCAACAGCGTCTATCACCCACCATTCTGGATAATAAAACAGAAAAAAAGCGGTCACTGCTGTTGCCGCTATCGCTATAAGCCACCCCGTTTCTGCGAGACTGAGTAGGACGGACGAGTAGACAAAGTAAAGGGTTGAAATGATCACGAGGCCCATGATGAGCTGTATCACCCAGCGTCTCCCCGACTTTATGATAAGTAGCAAAAAGGCCGTAAAAGCCAAAACAAGCAGAACGTAGTATAGCGGATTAAACACAGATTCCGGATTGCTGAATGCTTTTATGTCTGATGCTTGAAACGGGTGAGCTAATAGAAGCGCGACCAACTGTATGGCAATGATGAACAGTACCATCGCAAATGGCGAAACACGCTTCAGTATCTCATTCACTTAGATACACCACTCTCCAGCCGAAAGCCATAAACACAAGCGCTAAAAGCAGCTAAATGAGGGCCCCACTGCTACCTTGGCCGTATGCACGCTTCTGGTATATAGAGTTGCGGCCACATACACGCCCCGCCTATTGTTCGGAGAGCTCCCGACGGCAGGATCCCTAGAAAGGCGGCTAGAAGCCGAACAAACGTTGCTTAAAGAAGGTCGCGGGTCAGTGCCATGCACTGTCTCGCCGCCTCTTCAGGGCGCACAACGTATTATCCGTGCATAGATTTAATTCAGCTGCTCGCATACCCCCAACGGTGCAGAGTTGATAGCATGGGAGTTCCAATCGGAGATCTGCTTCCGCGGACCAAGATAGAACTAGAACAAATCGACAGCGTTGCCATTGACGCTTTCAATGCCCTATATCAGTTCTTGAGCATCATCCGCCAACGGGACGGAACGCCGCTGATGGATAACGCAGGGAGAATTACCTCTCACCTCTCGGGGCTGTTTTATCGAACCGCGCATATCATAGAAGCAGGAGTGAGGCCCGTCTACGTTTTTGATGGCGAACCGCCAGAATTGAAGCAGAACACCGTGATCAAGCGCAAAGAAACGCGAGAGCGTGCTACGCGAGAGTGGTTGCAGGCACGGGCAGAGGGGAGGGTGGACGCCTTTAAATACGCCCAAGCGTCAGCCCGACTTGACGAGCAGGTTCTCGAAAGCTCGAAGACCCTGTTGCGTTACCTAGGAATCCCCGTGGTCAATGCGTCAAGTGAGGGAGAAGCACAAGCGGCGTATATGACAAGCAAAGGAGACGTCTCGTTTACAGCATCTCAAGATGCTGACGCGCTGCTCTTTGGAGCGCCCCGATTAGTGAGAAACTTGACCATAACGGGGCGGCGCAAACTCCCCGGCAAAAACGTGTACGTGAGCATCAGCCCTGAATTATTCGAGCTTGACGACATTCTCTCCTCTTTAGAGATTAATCGCGAGCAGCTAATCGAGGTAAGCATCCTCGTCGGAACTGATTACAACAAAGG
>JBAULJ010000048.1:0-3576 GCA_049578125.1 Halobacteriota archaeon | reverse complement strand
CAGGGCAATCTTGTCAACTTCTGCTGGAATCAGCTCCCGGTCTTCTATCTTGACGATATCTTTGCGTCCGAATGGTAACCTCTTGCTTGGGACGTTCATAGCAACGCTAACGATTGCTTTCGTAGTGCCGGTTATATCGAGTATCTTGAGCACGTTCAGAGCATTTCCGGCCGTGATATGGTCTATGACAGAGCCATTTCTGATCGATCGGACTCGTAATTCTTCCTTGACTTTTTTCGGTATCATATCGCACCATTCATGAGAATCGCAAGCAATGCCATTCTGACGGGTATCCCGTAGAACGCTTGTTTGAAGTACCTCGCATGTTTGGTTTGATCTACTTCCGGGGCTATTTCGTCAACGCGCGGAAGCGGGTGCATGATAATTAGATTTTCGCGCACTCGCTCTAAGACGCGTAGTGTGAGCCGGTAACTCTTTGCAACTCGCAAATACTCGTTTGGATCAGGAAATCGTTCTTTTTGTATTCGCGTGACATAGAGAACGTCTACATCGCGAATGACTTCGTCCACGTCCTCGGCTAACCTGACTGAATTCAAGGTATTTACGATATGCTTGGGCATTTGAAGTCCTTCTGGGGCGACCAGTGCGATGTTCGCATTGAACATGTTAAGGGCATAGACCAATGAATGAGCTGTTCTTCCGTATTTTAGATCTCCAAGCAAAGCTATGTCGAGATCATCCAGGTGACTCTCTTTTTTTATCGTATAAAGATCAAGGAGAGTTTGGGTTGGGTGATGCCCTGCTCCGTCCCCCCCATTTATGATGGGAATCCTCGATATTTCACTAGCCATACGCGCTGCGCCCTCTCTTGGGTGCCTGAGGACTATGGCATCCGCATATTCTTCAACTACTTTTATCGTGTCGGCGAGAGTCTCCCCTTTTAGCACCGAGCTTTCTTCTGAAGTCAAGCTTAGAGTGGAGCCGCCCAACCGCTTCATCGCTGAGTCGAACGAGAGCTGTGTCCTCGTACTGGGTTCAAAAAAAAGTAGCGCCAATATCTGGTTTTGGAGCACCCGCACGCCAGTTTTTGCGTACGGCATCATTCTCTCGGCACAGTCTAAAATAAACTCAACATCTTTGCGCGTCAAATCCCGCATTGAAACGACGTGCTTTTTCTTGAACATCTCATGCATATTGATACAAGAAGCTTTTATAGTTTGTTGAGCGTTTTTGCTATCTCCTAACGATCACCTGTGCAGGCTTCAAATTCGGCATAATATGCATTACAGCTGCTTAATGACCGCCTCTACTTCTTGTCTATACGCATCCTGATCGTAGCCGGAAATGCAGGCTAAGGTCATTGCCCCGCCGGCCCCGACACCTTCTTTGACTTCTCCTTGTTCGTATTTCTGGAGTGCGCCAATTGAGGTTTTTGAGAAATCTGGATAAGCGCTAAATGCATCTATTTCTAACGCTTCAATCAGCTCAATGAACCGCGCAGAAGTGTCGTCAAAGACATATTTGGTCGTTGCTAAAACAAGATCGTCGCTAAAGTTGAGCTCCTTTAAGACGGCAGCGACTGCGCCCATTTGGGTCCCGCCGGCTAGCACAACCTCCTTTCCGGAGTTGAGGAAGCCTTCGGTTAGCCCAACCACACACGGCATCATCGGATCACCGAATAGCTTAATTGCCCGCATTGGATCGTCCCGCAAGCTTCCTGGACTGATCGACGCCCTTTGCATTGCCTTTCTCACGACTTTTTCCTTTAATGCCATAGGATTCGCGGCAAAGCTGCTGCTAACGTTTGCGCTGTAGCCGAGCGCTCGCAGCACACATAATGCGGTGGTTGTCCCTCCTGGAATCGTCTCTCCTATCACTGCCAGGTCGCAGTCGCAACACCCTGCAAGCCTGCGAGAAGCGTCGCGGATTGTGGCGGCGTCAGGAACTCCAGGTCGAAGACGGATGTCATAGCCGTGTTTTGCGCGAAGGTCGTAGTAGGGCACTCCTGGGACAATCTGCAAGCCTGAATTTATTAGGAAATATGCGCTTTTCGATAGATTAAGGCCGGCACGAGTTAGAACGGCCGGGGTGGCTGCACCAGACGGCGCATCAGACATCACCCCAATTGTCTTCAACTTTCCGTGGGAGACGATTTCTGCGTCGGCAGCAGGCGTATGTTGAATGTACTGCTCGAAGCTTCCTGCCCCTGATATGCCAGGAACGGTCGCGATCTCCGAGTTGGAGAGAACCAGCAAAAAAAGTGGGCGCTCTATGCTGCCGAATCTCTTTCTTACATTTGAAGATTTTCCTGAATAGTTGCTGCAGTTCGTGACCCACATGACTAGCGAAGTACTTCGTGCGTTCTCGTCCCCTCCCCGGTTGCGTCCTCTTGTCCGAGCCGAGGGAGCGTATACGCTCCAAATGGCATCACTGTAATTCGGGCGTCTGGCCCGTACTTGCTCATGGTTGCTTGCAGGGCACCGTCTAAATCTCGGGAGCAGAGTAAGAATGCTCGCTCGACAATTTCCTTTTGAAGCTCGGAGACGAGGTAGACGTCTGCTCTTTGAGTAAGCTTTGCCAAAATTCCGGCTTTATGTCCACCAATTTCGAAGGCATAGTCGAGCCTGTCAACAAGCTCCTGCTTGTCGTGCGCTTCATTAATCCATCGCTCGAATACTTTTTCACCCAATCCTTCTGGACATTCAGCCGCTAGTACGATGGCGCCTCCGTCTTTGAGCGCGTATTTCGCATTATCGAGCGCTTTTTGTGCTTGAAAGAGGTTTATGTCCTTCGGTGTACCGCCGGCAGATACCAGCACAACGTCTGCGAGCTCTTGTATCGGTATAATGTACATGAAATCGACGACTTTAGCCCCTTCGCGGTGCGCCCGAATTGGATCACCTGCAACGGCTTTGACGATCTGTTTTTTTGCGTTAAGCACTACATTTACGATAAAGTCGCATCCAATTAGTTGGCCCGCGTCCTCAAGATCCCCCCTCACGGGGCTGTCCAGCCTTCCCGCCTCAGCGTTTGGCTGCAGCATCAGTTTGTGATTCGATTCAATCGTCTCGCGCGCGCAAACGCCTGGGAGCAAGGATTTATATCCGCCGGTGTATCCAGCAAAATAATGGAGCTCAACGGCGCCGAGGCAAACCCTCACATCGGAGTCGAGCACCACTTTGTTAGCGTAAATTCGTGTCCCTCGTGACGTTGTGCTGACAAAAACGCAGTTATTGCCGTCGTGGTTGATGCAGCGGTAACGATCAAAAACATCATCGCCTACGAGTCCTTTCATTTCCGGCTCGGAAAGGGGTCTGTGAATTCCGAGAGCAAACACGATCGTGATCTGGCTGTCAGGAACTTCTGCTTTTCGTAATTCGTTTAAAACGTGCGGCAGCAACTTTTTAATTGGAGTGGGTCTAGTGACGTCGCTCGCAATAATCACTGCGCGCAAATCCTTTTTCGAGGCTTTCCGTTGCGATACGATTTCGCGGAGCGTGAGCGTTCCTATTGGATCATTCATGGCACGAATGATTTCGCTTTCCTCATCCAATACTTCGATTTCGTGTGGTTCGATGACCTGAATTAGGTTTCTCTCGTCGAGCGTGACTGAGG
>JBAULJ010000047.1:0-7911 GCA_049578125.1 Halobacteriota archaeon | reverse complement strand
TTCTGTGTCTCCCGCAAGAAGGTGAGTAGGTTGGTCGCGGCACCTAATTTTGACAAAAAGGCGATAATCCTGGGAATCTTGACGGCAAGTGACACGCCAGGTTCTTCGAGAGAGATTTTGAGAGCTTCGCGGCTTTTGATCTCCCCAAGTGACTCAAGCCATACGATGTTTGACTCTAGGACCTGCCTGAATCCCGTCGGATCTCCCACGTAGTGCGGAAGTTTGCTATCCGAGTATTTGGCATATTCGAGAAATTTATAAAGGGGGAGCGAAGCGAGACCTTCGCTTAGCACAAAAGAGAGCAGTCTCTCAGCGTTTTTATGGCTCGGTGGCTGTGGGAATCTCAGCTCAGGGTGGTAGCTCGCGTCAAGACTTATCCTGAGGACGTCTATCAGGACGGCCTCCTTAAAGAACGTCTCCAAGAATGTGCCGACGCGTTCGTTGTAAGCAGCAATTTTTTCTTTCAAAGAGGCGAGCGCATCAAACGATTTGACATCAATTTTTTGCAAAGATTCGTAGTACGCGGTCTTCTCTCGGATCTCCGCTTCCAGACCTTCACAGCGAGCGCACAATCCGGCGTAGCTCTTCTTGTATTCGTCAAAAAGCCTGCGCTGCTCTGTCAAAAGTCCTAAGACAGAAATCCGGTCAAGCTCCTTCGTCGCTGCTTCGAACCGACGTTTCTTGAGCACGGAGAGGGCCTTGTCAAATCGCTCAGTGAAGTCGAGTGAGTTGTCGGCGTGCGCTTTTTCGATGCGTCGCGCGATTCGCTCAAGGCGTTTTTTTAGGTCAAGATAGACTCGAAATGTGTCAGGCGTATCCTCAAAATCGTGTATGAGGTCCCGCAGTTCGTGATTGAAACGCTCAACGAGCTCAAGTCGCTCGCGCCCAGCCTCACGTATTCGGTCGTTGATCGCGCCGATTTCCGCAAGAAGGTCAAGGGGTTCCAATCAAAGCCCCTCTGGCAGTTAAGTCTCGCAAAATGCTTTGACTTCAACTTCCTGCTCGAGGGCAAGCTCTTGGCGAAGCTCCCCGAGCGACGCCACACGTTCGGCAAAGGCGTTATGACGGTGAATACTTTCTTCGTTGAGCTGCTTTATAGTGATGATCGAGTCGTCGGGCAAGTAAGGAAACGCCTCCACTACCTTGTGGGCCATGACTCGAACGCAGTCCTCGACGAACTTAGGGTTCTTATGAGCTGTTTCAACGACGACGGCTTCGTCGGTTCGCTTGAGCAGTTCGTAAATCTTGGAACTCATCGATTCTTCCACGATTTCGATGATCGTATCGAGTGGCACCTCGTAGCCCGTGCCGACCTCGATTGAGATCGTTCCCCGTCCTCGCTGGTTGTGGGTTGCAAGCGGAATATCCCGAAGAAACGCCTCAATGTCAGCAGGGGCGACGTTGAGCTCCCGTAGACGCATCTCGGCTAGCTCTCGTATGTGCTCTTGGGCACAGGGACACGCGGTCATTCCGACGACCTCAGCCCCGATCATCCGTCGCGTCTTGTGTCGCTTGTCAGCTGTGCGATACGTCGTCGTCTCGGCGAAGATCTTGGTAATCTCTTGGGTAGCGATCCCAGTGCTCGGCGTTTCCCGTTTGACCATGTATTCGCTGAGCATGCGCACTTCAGCGCGTGACGCATACTCGTGTCGATCGAGCAGCTTCTCTGCCACGTCCCCGCAAAACTGCTCTATTTCGTAAACAGGGGCGTTTAGTGCGTCTTCCAACGCCTCGTCCATGACCTCAAAGTTTCTGCTTAGGTTGGCGCCTTTACGATCCGACGGCAGATCAACAAACAAATCGAATTCAGAGACTAAGATGATGGGACGCTTGTCACGTCGCGTAACCTTTATCAATTTCTTGACGTTCGTCACGCCGACGCGTGTAAGGTTTATGGAGAATTCCGGTCGATCTGCCTGTACGTCAACTCCTACGTCCATTATGCCCCCCTTTCTTTTACTATGAAATAATATTTGTGACCAACCTTTAAATAGAGACCGCCGATCAAACGCGCGAACCGTCGTCACGCGCACACCAAGCTCTTTTTTCTTTGATACCGACTCTATGAACGGCTTTTCGCAATCCCGAGCTTGATCATCGGCTTGATGAGCTTTAGCAAGTGAGGTGCCTTTGTGCTAAACAGCAACTTGCGAACGACGATTGAAGGACGATCCATATCACCATACCTCGAAACGATGTCCAACATCTGTTCATCATCTAGAGCCCCGATGACGTAGTTTAAATCGTCATCGCTGAGCTTGTTCAGCCCCTCACGGATGCGCAACCCGGTAACGAGCTCGCGCCCGACTTCGGACCGCCACTGCGTGTCGTACGCCATGAGAGCGTCCTTTGAAGTGTCGCTCTGCGCCACTGCTTGCCCGGCTACGGTACCTGCGATTTTGGCGCACAGCGTGCTAGGATAGATCCCCCCTCCGCTCGTCGGCTTGACTTGGCCTGCGGCATCTCCAACGATTAATACGCCGTCTGTGACCGTACACGCAGGTGGCCCGATCGGTATGGCCCCCGCCGAGAACCGCACCAACGAGGCGGCAGAGCGCGGCGAAACGCGCTCTATGAGCGGATTGAGTAGATCGATTGATCGTTCGGACGAGCAGAGTCCGATCCTGACAGTGTCCCATCGCGTGGGGATAGCCCACGCGAAGAAACCAGGGGCTACATCATGTCCTACGTAGAGCTCAACGAAATCCGGGTCGACGACGTCGGCATAGACCTCAGCTTGTGCGCATGTGAGCACCATTCGCACGCGCTCCAATCCTGCAAGCCGCCCCACGGCGCTTTGCAAGCCATCGGCTCCAATGAGCACGCGTGTCCCTATTTCAATCGGCTCCCCGCGGCTAATCGCGGTGACGATGACGTGGTCTCCTTGCCGTCGAACACCGCTGAATCGCGTTTTGACGAGCGACGTAACCCCTGATTTGAGTGCCTCTAACGCCATTGCTCGATCAAGCTCTCCCCTGTCGACGACGTAGGCCATCGTTCGCTTGCCATCGACCCTCAAAACGCGGCGGTCGGGTGCGTGGATATGCGCGCCGCGGATGGCGTGCTTGCTGAGCGTTTCGGGTACCTCGCACCCCTCGTATGCTCGGGTGCTGATAAGACCGGCGCACTGCACAGGTTGGCCGATAGTCGCGTGCTCTTCGATCATGAGCACGCTTGCGCCCTCTTTTACGGCGTACTTCGCGGCCATTGAGCCTGCAGGCCCTGCTCCGACGACAACGACATCGTACTCCATGTTCGTAAGCGCTTACGAGTTTACTATTTATATACTAAACCAGTCTTAGGCTCTCGTGTCAGAGCTCACGGGTAAACCCACCGCGTGAAGGAAGGAAGCATGGAGTACAAGCAATGCCTCATTATTCGCTCAGACCTTAAGCTGACTGCGGGAAAAGCGGCGGTTCAGCTTGCGCACGCCGCAGTCTCCGCTTACGAGCGATCAGACCACGCCACAAAGAGCCGATGGTTCAATGAGGGGCAAAAGAAGGTCGCACTCAAGATTCCGACGCTCAGAGATCTCTATGAACTCAAGTCGATAGCCGAGGCGCGCGGTCTGGTCACCGCACTCGTCGTCGATGCCGGGCTTACCGAAGTGCCGCCTGGAACGATCACCGCTCTTGGCATTGGTCCTGCGAAAGAGGCCGAGCTCGACAAAGTGACGAGCGATCTCATACTGCTGTAGTGGCACGACGATGACCGGTCCAATAACGGTGCCAGACATAGACGCAATTGTGGGAATGACCCTTTATCTGACAGCTTCGCGCGGCATCGGCGGACGGACGCGGCAGCGCGCTGAGGACTTTATGGTGAATGAGGTCCACACAGACGACTCCACGTTAGAGGGACGCTATCAGCTCGTCAAAGTCACAAAGACCGACACAGAGACACATCACTTTGTGCGCGACCTGTCACGGCGCTTGAGGATTAGCCAAAAGCGGGTCAGCTGGGCAGGAACCAAGGACAAGCGTGCGATCACCACGCAGCGCATGAGCCTTGATTCGATTCGCCTTGAAGCACCGCTCACCTTAGGAAACGTTATCGTGGAGCCCATCGGAAGATCCGATAGACCGATCTCGCTAGGGGATCTTGAGGGTAACGATTTCTTTATTACGATCAGAGCCGTTGAGGGGTCACAAGACGGTGTGGCACGTGCCGTTGCAAGCGTCATCGACGAGATGTGCAACGCTCACGGAGCGCCTAACTTCTTTGGGATTCAGCGTTTTGGATCAATCCGCCCCGTAAATCACCTCGTGGGACGAGCACTCGTCGAAGGCGACGTGGAGGGGGCGGTCATGACGTACATCGGAAAGCCGTTCCCTGATGAGCCTGAGGATGTCAAAGAAGCCCGACAACTCATTTTAGACACACATGACTTTAAAGAAGCGCTCCAGCGCATGCCCGTTCGGCTGCGCTACGAGCGCGCGATGCTTAACAATCTTGCGAAGCATCCCAATGACTTCGATGGCGCCCTTGGTGTTCTCTCTATGAACCTGCAGAAGCTTTTTGTGCACTCGTTTCAGTCATATCTCTTCAACAAGATGGTGAGCAGCCGACTCGAGCGCGGGTGTCCGCTTACTGTGGGATTTGACGGTGATCGCGTGTCGGCACCTGATAAGGGGCGCGTGCGAACGGTCGTACCAAAGAACATTCAGGGTGTGAACCAGAGCCTCGCAGCAGGACTCGCCTCAGTTCAAATGCCGGTTCCTGGTTACGATACCGAGCTGTCAGACGGCGTCATCGGTCAGGTCGAGCGAGACGTCCTTGCGTCTGAGGGCGTTGATCTGGACGCCTTCAAAATCGACAGCTGTCCGCGACTGGCATCAAAGGGCGTTATGCGCAACATTCTCTTGCCGGCAGATATTAAGGTCAGCGTGGTGCCTGACGAGCTTACCAAAGATCGAGTGAAAGTCGAGCTGCGCTTCTTCCTGCCTAAAGGAGGCTACGCAACGACGGTTCTGCGTGAAATCATGAAAACGAGGTTGCCTTAGTGCGGGCAGAAACATCCTTATTGGTCGTGCTCGTATGTGCGATGGTCGCAGCGAGCGCACTGCCTGGGTGCGTTACGACGCAGACTAGCACGCCAAACAACACGAGTTCAATATCGACTGCAGCGTCAGGTCACGCGGCCACCAACAGTAGTGCGGACAACAATACGTTGACAGCACCCACCCACTATGTGGTGATTGTCGGAAGCACGACGGTGTACGCTGAGGCAGCAAACACGCCTGCAGAGCTCGAAACGGGCCTCATGAATCGGACGTCTTTAAACAAAAATGCTGGCATGTTGTTTGTCTTCCCAACGGAGCAAAAGCAAAGTTTTTGGATGAAGGACATGCGCATCTCGCTCGATATCGTGTTTATCACCGCAGACCTGCACGTGCTTGAGATCTACCGATCAGTGCCGCCGTGCGCAAGCGATCCGTGCGTTTTGTACACGCCGAGTTCGCCGATAAAGTACGCGCTTGAAGTGAATGCAGGCTTTTCTGAGCGAAACGGTATCGTAAGCGGTGATATCGTCCTTATAACTCCCTCGAGTTAGGGTGCCGTCGATTTGTAACGGTTGTCGAGAGAGGGGCACTCTCGGCGAATCGGACAGGCGAAGCACTCAGGGGCGGTCGCGTGACAAAACTCAAAGCCATGCTGGATGAGAAGCAGGTGACTTCTGCCAGGGTGAAAAAGCTCCTTTTCAAGCGCTTCTTTGGCGATATCCTTTGACCTGTCGCTTCCACGAATCTCCTCTACTTCGATGGCGAGGCCACGCCGCAATGCGCCGCGCTCGATGAACCCGAGTCTGCGGGCAACCCGTTCGATGTGCGTGTCTATGGGAACGACGTCGTGTCCCGCCGCGTAGAGCAGGACGCAATCAGCAGTTTTTGGACCGACCCCGGGCAGAGAGACAAGCAGCTCGCGCGCGCGATCTGGCGCATCGTATACCCACGACATGTCGCCGTTCCACCGGCGCATGAGCTCTCGCGCGACGGAAACGAGGTAACCTGCCTTGCGGTGTGGGCCACACCGGTACAGGACGGGCACGATGTCGTGTGGATTTGCCACACTCAAGGTCTCTGGGGTGATCGTTCCGAACCGCCTGACCAGCTCATAGAAAGCAGCCCGAGCGCGCTCGGCGGTCTTGTTCTGGGTGAGCACGGTGAGCGTGAGGCACCTAAAGGGATCCTGCCCGCTCATGAAATATAAGCCCGCAAAGAAGTCTCTCAGCTTGCGTATGCAGGGATCACGGCTTCTCAGCTTGAGAAGCGGCGTCCACTGCATCTCGCTAGGCTTCACGCCCTCAAGATCGAGGTCTGACGTCAGAGGGCTTCGAAAGGTGTCGGGCCTGATTCGCTGTGTGATACCATCAACGAGCCTGAGATAGCCCTCTGAGTTGTGGGTCCACTCGAGAGCGGGAATCTGAATCGTCATGGTGCGTTCAAGGTCGATTGGCGGCATCATCGTAAATCGCACGCTGGGATACCTCGCTGGCCGCTCTGGCTAAGGGTTTGCACAGGCCTATTTATGAAAATACATGGGTATATATCATCCGCGCAAACATCTTATACCGAGATCGACTCCTACGGTGACTTGCACATGGCTTCACAAAAGACACTCACGACGTTGGTGACATACGCCGCAAGTACAGAGGATGGCGCATCTTCTCGCATCGGACGCACCAAGATGCGACCGGAGGGCCAATGGCACTAGCGCGAGACCCTGCGTGGCGCATATTCGCTTATGAGTTCAACAAGTCCACGCTTCAGCTGAAGGAAGGAGATGACAGCGGTCCCACTTACCTCATATCACCCACCGGTGCCAAGATCAACCGCTTGTTTGTAGTTGGCGTGCTCACTGAAGTGGAGAACATTCGCGCGAGCGAGGGCCTCTGGCGCGCACGCGTAGCTGATCCGACCGGGAGCTTCACGGTCTATGCGGGAAAATACCAGTCCGAGGGGGCCTCATTTCTTGCTAGCGCAGAGGCGCCTCAGTTTGTCACCGTCCTTGGACGAGCACGCCTCTATGCGCGCGACGACACCTCACACGCATCTATCTGGTCAAACGAAATCAGCGCCACGACGGAAACCGTCCGCAACAACTGGGTTATGACTACCGCAGAACGCACACTTGACAGGCTGGACGCGCTTAAGATCGCGCTGAGTGCAGGATTGGAGGGCGACACGCTTCGCACCAAGCTCCTCAATAGCGACGTTAATGCCTCGCTCGCAGACGGCATCATCCGCGCGGCGCCCTCGTATAACGGATCGGACGTAATAGCCGATTTGGCCCCTGTCATCGCGTCAGCCATCGATGCGGTTGTCGAACCCCGCGGGTTCACACCAGCAAACAAGGAGCCGCCCGCGCGTAGCATAACTGAGGGTTCGACGGTTCAAGCAAACGAGCGTGAGCACGGGCAAACGAGTGAGGTGACCCAGGCGCAGGAAGTCTCAGCCGCAACGGACGCGGTTGCGAGGAATAAGGAACGCGTGCTCCTTACCATGAACGAGCTCGACGGCGGTTCAGGCGTTCCGTACGACCGCCTTATAGAGACGTTGGAAGCACAAGGTCTAGAAGAAGAAGACGTTGAAGAGGCGGTGCAGGAGCTGATGGATGAAGGGAAGTGCTACGAACCTAAACTCGGCATCCTTAAGTTGATTTAGCCGTCGGCGCACGAGCACTCCGCTGCGTTGCCGCTTTTCTTGTCGTTTTTCGACAAACATGTGACCCGCTCAGCGTAGCGCGGGATCTCGCTTCTAAGCGCAAACCTTACAATAGCTTTGTGCGACGCCAAGCCGGTGCGCGTCGCTCGCAGCTGTCGTTGTGGTGCGGTCAGTAGCGCTGCCACTTGTCTGTGGGGCGCCTTTCGGGAATGTGCTCGGGAACCTTTTTTGCACCCTTGGCGCACTC
>JBAULJ010000046.1:0-5737 GCA_049578125.1 Halobacteriota archaeon | reverse complement strand
ATCGATCGCTTTAATCCCTATGAAGGGGACTATTAAGCCTCCGACGCCGTAAATCGCAATGTTTCTCAAGAGGATTGCCGACGCGTCCCTTGGCTTATATGTGACGCCTCTCATGGCAAGCGGAATGAGCGCCGGAATGATAATTGCGTTGAATATCACCGCCGATAGTATCGCGCTGTTCGGTGAAGAGAGTGCCATGATGTTGAGCTTATTTGCCTCAGGAATTGCAGCGGCGAAAATGGCAGGGATGATTGCGAAATACTTAGCGACGTCATTAACGATGCTAAACGTCGTAATGGCACCACGCGTCATGAGGAGCTGTTTTCCAATCGAAACAACTGCTATCAGTTTTGACGGATCGCTGTCGAGGTCGACCATATTCGCGGCCTCTTTGGCTGCTTGCGTCCCGCTATTCATAGCCAGCCCCACATCGGCTTGAGCCAATGCAGGAGCATCATTGGTGCCATCTCCGGTCATGGCAACGAGTTTGCCTGCTGCTTGCTCGGCTCCGACGATGTTTATCTTATCCTCCGGCTTGCTTTCGGGAATGTAATCATCGACACCTGCCTCTGCTGCTATTGTCGCCGCGGTGAGCCTATTATCCCCGGTGACCATGACAGTCCTAATTCCCATGCTATTCAACTCTTGTAAGCGGTCTCGCATGCCGGGCTTAACAGTATCTTTGAGGTGTATCACGCCGATGGGGTCGTGGTTGATTGATACTACGAGCGGCGTCGCCCCCTTGCGTGAAATCCCGTCAACAACTTCTTTAAACCCGCCGGGAACGTACTTGACGTACGCTGACATCACGTCAAACGCCCCCTTGCGAATTTCTGATCCATCGGCTAGGTTAACTCCACTCATCTTTGTGTCTGCAGAGAAGTCGATCACTTCGTTAATCGCCGACTCGGCCAAATCTGGCATCAGCTTTTTTGCAAGGTTCACGATTGACCGGCCTTCGGGGGTCTCATCACGCATTGAGGAGAGAAAAGCTGCCTTTGTGACCTCAGCGCTTGTCTTTTCGCCAAGCGGGATGAATTCCTCTGCGAGTCTATTGCCGATTGTTATCGTGCCAGTTTTGTCAAGGATGAGCGTGTTGATATCGCCTGACGCCTCAACGGCCTTTCCTGATTTGGCAATAACGTTGAATTGCGTCACTCTGTCCATTCCGGCGATCCCTATTGCAGACAGCAGCCCACCGATGGTCGTGGGGATGAGGCAGACGAGAAGAGCGATTAAGGTCGTAGTACTCACTTGCACGCCTGAATAGCCTGCGAGCGCATTGAGCGTGACGATAACGAGAAGGAATATCCACGTGAGGCCGGCTAGAACGATGGTGAGAGCTATCTCGTTAGGCGTCTTTTGTCGTGACGCGCCCTCGACTAATGCGATCATTTTGTCGAGGAAAGATTCTCCCGGGTTTGCCGTAATGCGAATAATGAGTTGGTCGCTCAACAGCGTCGTACCGCCCGTTACCGAGCTAAAATCTCCGCCGCTCTCGCGGATTACCGGAGCAGACTCTCCGGTTATTGCCGATTCGTCCACAGCCCCCTTGCCCTTAATAACCTCGCCGTCATTCGGGATGATCTCGCCAATGCTGACCATCACTACGTCGCCTTTCACGAGATCGTGCCCGTTCACTTCGACGACCTCATCGCCGACGACCTTCTTTGCAGTGACCTCCTTTTTCGTCTTCTTCAGACTCTCTGCTTGGGCCTTGCCACGCCCCTCCGCAATCGCTTCAGAAAAGGTGGAAAAGAGCACCGTTATCAGCAAGATTGCTGAAATCTCGGCAATGAATACGGCCTGCCCGCTTCCGGCTATCGCCGCTGAGATCGCGAGTATGAGCGTATATACGAAGCCCACCTCGACGACAAACATCACAGGGTTTGCGACGAGCAACCGTGGGTCGAGCTTCCAAATCGACTCCTTTAACGCCTCCACGAGCAATGTCCTGCTGTACCACTTTTGGTTAACCACGGCGTGCCCCCCTCACAGTAGCGCCTCCCCAAGAGGCCCCAAAACCAGCACCGGAAAAAACGTAAGCGCGCCGAGGATCAGGATGACGCCGATCAGTATGAGGCCAAAAATCCATTTGTCGGTTCGAAATGTGCCGACGTCGTAAGGCGTAATCTTCTTACGTAAAAAGGAGTCTGAAACGAGGAGCATGAGCGGGAACGTTATGTACCGCCCGAGTAGCATCGTGACCCCGAGCGTGTAGTTCAAAAACGGGGTGTTTGCGTTCAAACCGGCGAACGCCGATCCGTTGTTGGCAGCAGCTGACGAAAACGCGTAGAGCATCTCAGAAAAGCCGTGAAACCCCGGGTTGCTTAAAGAGCTGGTCGCGAAGATGATTGCTGCTGCGGTAAATCCGAGTATGAGGATTGGGTGAACGAGAAACGCGAGGAATGTGAGCTTGACCTCTTTCGATTCGATCTTCCTGCCAAGGTATTGCGGGGTACGCCCAACCATTAGGCCTGCTATGAATACGGCCAGTATCACATACATCAGGACGGTGAGAAGACCTGACCCTTCGCCGGCAAAAAGAGAGCCGAGCAGAAGCAGGAAGAGCGGGACGAATCCTCCGACCGCCGTATAGCTGTCGATCATGCTGTTCACAGATCCCGTGCCCGTGGACGTCGTTGACACAGTGAACATCACGGAGCTCTCGGTGCCGAATCGAACTTCTTTGCCTTCTAGGTTTCCGCTCGACTGGTTCACCGCGAGGTTCGAGAATGCGGGGTTAGACGACTCTGCAAGGAGCCCAATGCTGAGCATGACGACGAATATCGTCGTTAGGGTTCCGATGAGGATCCACCCCTCTTTGGTGTTGCCTGTCATCACCCCAAATGCGTAAAGCAGGGAAACGGGAATCACCAGCATTGCGACGATTTCTATTACGTTTGTCAGCGGCGTGGGATTTTCGTAGGGGTACGCGGAATTTTGCGCGAAAAACCCTCCACCGTTCGTCCCGAGATGCTTTATCGATTCGAGCGAAGCAACCGGTCCCAGGTGCAGGGTGCTGTTAATCCCTTCCACAGTCTGGTAGCCCACCGGCCCCGCAAGCGTTTGCGGAACTCCCTGCACTAGTAACAAAATTGACACGATAATCGCGAACGGGATAAGCACCCGCGTCAACGAGCGCACAAAATCAAAGTAGAAGTTGCCGGTGCCGGCTATCTCACGAAAACCAGGCCTCTTGTCCCTGCTCGCAAACCCTCTGATGAACGCGGCTCCGACCGCCATTCCTGTGGCAGCTGAAGTGAACATTAGAAACGTGATGCAGATCATTTGGCTGAGGTGGGACAATTGTGTTTCGCCGGCATAGCTCTGCCAATTCGTGTTGGTGATGAAGCTGGAGGCAGTGTTAAAAGCTTGGTCGATCGCCATATTTGGCGCCCCGTTTGGGTTCAGAGGAAGAGATGCTTGGTTAAGCAGAATCACTAGCACGGCGATAGCCATCAGGCAGTTGAGCAGCAAAAGGTTGAGGATGTAGCGCTTCACGCTCATGTTTTCGGTCGGATTAACGCCGAGTATCCGAAACAAACCGCGCTCCAACGGCCCAAACAGCGCATCGAATCGACTGCGCTGCTTAAAGTAAACAGTGACCAGGTATCCTCCTATGGGGCGGGTGAAGAGCAGCACCAGCACAATTATCATTCCAGCTTGAATAATCCCCAGTAAATCCACTCAAATCACTAGAACCTTTCTGGATACAATATCACGTACGTAAGGTACACGAGCAACACTATCGAAATAATCACAAACGCTAGATAAACCGCATCCATTGAACGCCATGATGGTATCGTCCTATAAAATAGTCACGTATTTCGCGTCTTTCAAGGTAAACGGGGTGAAAGGGAATGATGAGGAAGCAGTCGTATGACGTGAACGGGATCGCGGGGTCCGTCTAAGTAGGCTGTAAAGTCTAATAAGATTGCTTATGTCGCGTTTTCCTGGACCACTCAGAAAGACGGACTCAAGACCTGGTCCCAAAAAATCGAAAAGCGCGCTGTTATTTCCTATGCAAAACCAGTACTTATATACAGTAAACTTTCAAACAAGTGAGCATTTACGAACTGAGTTGTGAGCGATGTACAGCCGCATCTTGTTGCCCGTTTCAAACCCGTTAAACGCCGAATACTCTCTGAAAGCCGCCTTGAGGCTGCTCGATCTCGGCGGCACGGTCGTGTTGTTAAGCGTGGTTGGAACGCGTGAGGACTACCCCAATCGAGCGAAGAGTTATCGCGACAAAACCAATCTCGTAATCCGCCTGATGGGGGTAGGACAGTCGGACGATGTCGAGATCGTGCCCGAAGTCATGCTCGCGTCATCGATTCGCGATGCGATCCTCAGTCAGATATCGACGCACCAGATAGACCTGGCTATTCTCGGCTACAGCCTCCAATCAACGCTCTATAAGATTAGATACGGCGACATTATCTATCCACTTATGAAAGAGGCCCCGTGTGACGTGATCTTGTCTAACCTCAAGTATGAAAGTACGTTTAAGCGGATTTTAGTTCCCTCAGCAGGTTTCAAGCACTCTCTTGCAGCGGTGAACGTCGCGAGAGCCCTTGCTGACGGCGTGCAGGGACACATCACGTTGCTTCATATCGCTGAGGCTGACGAGAGTGATGCAAAGGCTGATTTACAGCGGCTTGCTTCTGCGTACGAGGATGTAGACATCGACATCCGATCAGGCCCGGTCACCGAGACGATCACTGCAATGGCGGCAGACTATGACATTATAATTATGGGGGCTTCAGAGCGATCTCGCGGGGCAAGCGTCATTTTTGGCACCGTCGTCGACAAAGTCATCGAGCAGACAACAAGAAACATCTTCGTCGTCCGGGCATAGGCGCTGTGTATCATTTGGCGGTTGCGTTCATAGCCGTTGCGTTCAGCGCTGCCGCGTTAAGAGCCGTAGCGTTTGCCTCAGCGGCTCTTAACGCTGTTGGACTTAACAAATTGTCTAGTGCAATGTTCAGCTGTAGGACGTTCACCCTGGGCTCTCCAAAGACGCCGACAACGGGCCCTGCAGTATACTGATTGACAAGCCTGATAAGCACATCCTGAGAGATGCCGGTTAAATTCGCTATGCGTGGAACTTGCAGAAGGGCGCTCTCCGGTGCGATGTTGGGATCAGCTCCCGATCCGGACTGTGTTACCAAGTCGATCGGCACGAGACTAATGGATGGGTTGAGCCTCTTCTGGTAGGCAACCTGCTGACTGACATTTGTGATCAGTGCGGGGTTATTCGGCCCCCAATTGGACACGCCCGACGGCCTCGATTGAAAGTGCATCGGATCGCGAAACGGCTGTCCAACTAAACTCGAACCTACAACGGTGCCGTTTTGCGTCAGCACGCTTCCTTCGGCAGCCGGCTTGTCGGCAATTTGCGCGATCCCGAAAAGTATGAGCGGGAAAACTAGTCCGCATAATACTAAAAAGACCACGGTGGTTTTAAATGCCGTATAAAGGTCATTTTTTAGCATTGATGCCGCATTGAAACGTATTCGTTTAAATATCTTGCGCGCCGCGCGCAGCGTGACAAGTGAGCACTCTAGTGCACATAATCCTCGTTCGCGAGCAGTCAGGGCGTCGGACGTAGCCAATCACGTGGCGGTTCCCATTTACGACAGAGATCCCGTGACAAACAATCCCGCGAGCGGATCAGTCTATAGGGGGACGTTGAAAGAGGCGCATATAGCTTATTAGTGCGAGAGGACGATGA
>JBAULJ010000045.1:0-6310 GCA_049578125.1 Halobacteriota archaeon | reverse complement strand
TCGCGTGCTTCGGGCGTGAGCACCTGTCGCAGGAGCGCACTCCTTCGGGCCTGTGCTTGTTCTATCTCCTCGGTGGACGGCCCTTGCTTGCCGCTCTGCCGCGCTTGAAGTTGTTCGAGGCGCCGCTTCCGTATTTGTTCAAGGTCATCGTCCATAATTAAGCACGCTCCGCTGCTTCCCTCCTTTCGCCTTTTTTGACGGAAAAATGAATCAAAAAGGTGAATCAAAAAGGTAAAATGGCGGCGTGATAGCTTAAGCGTTGTCCTTTTGCGGCGGCTCACCTTTTATCGTATGATGGCTCGAAAAACAAAGGAGTTATCAAAACTGCCTTAGCGCGTGCCTAAGCGCGATTTAGTCTCTTTGCTTCGTGAGTTACGTCAAAGTCGGGATTTAAGCCTTTTATGAAGTTCTCGAGTGGGGTTCGCAGGGTAATCTCTGTGTAATCGCCTTTCGAGACGCTCTTCTTGATTTGCCTTAAATATTCTTGAAAAATCGAATTATGTTCTGATTTTACCACACATTTCTCCCGAAAACCACTGCGTCATGATAAAAGAGGGCGAGATAAATAAAAGACGAAGGTTTGGCCCTCATTAGAAATCCATTACATTTTAACCTGTCTATATTAGATTCAGAGCTGTCTGGAGCCTTGCGTGCAGTCAACTACGAGCGCTTGGATCGTTGGATCGGTCTCCACCAGTTTTTTATAGAACTGCTCAACGTCGTAGTCGCGCAGCTCCGGCTTATCGGCTTTGATTGTCTCACTCAATGCGACCGTAAACTCATCGGTTGTAGGGTCAATGGGACCGCTCCGAGCGTTTTTAAAGCTGTTTAAGACTTGTATGAAATTGAATTGCGGGGCTGAATCAAAAAAGGGAAGCGATACGGCCTTATCTATTTCTCAAAATAACGTTATTCGGAAATGACGCTGGACGTAGAGCCGTCCGTTAGTCTCCGTCCTTTTTGCTCTCCATGCTCTCCAGCTTAAGCCTTAAGCCGTTATAAACCAACAGGGGAGGGGGAAGATGGTTGAACCGCGGGACACTATTAAAATTGTAAATGTGGTTGCATCCACCAGCATTGGACACAAAATAAACCTCAAGCAAGTAACGCTTGGGTTAGAAGGCGCAGATTACGATCCTGAACGGTTTCCGGGCCTCGTTTACCACACCACGGACCCGAAGACGGCTGCATTACTCTTTCGATCGGGAAAGATTAACTGTACGGGTGCAAAGAGCGTAGATGATGCTCATAAAGGCGTTGAAAACGTATTTCAAAGTCTACGAAATATCGGAATTGACGTGAAGGGAACGCCGGAGATTAAGGTGCAAAACATCGTCGCGTCAGCGGATCTTCACGCAGGTTTGAATTTAAATGCAATTGCCATCGGCCTCGGGCTTGAGAACATTGAGTACGAGCCGGAGCAGTTTCCCGGTCTCGTCTACAGGTTGTCGGACCCTAAAGTAGTAGTTCTTTTGTTTGGTTCCGGTAAACTGGTCGTCACGGGCGGCCGAAAGCCCGAAGATGCGGCCAATGCGGTCGATCGAATCGTCAAGGAGCTTAAAAGCATAAGCCTTCTGTAGTTTACTCGGTTTTGGCCGCTACGCTGAATGATAATCCATGAATCAGAGCGCTCAAGGGCACCGCTGGTTGGGGAGAAAGTCTTCTCCCATCCCGACATGGCGAGAGCAAATGAGTACGTGCTGGGCGATTACGCTCCGACTCGGTATCTAACTCCGTGAGCGTGCGGAATCGGAGTCGAAAGCCCCCTGAGTGTGTCCAGAATAGCCGAGGTTAACGGCCTTAGCCTCTTTGAGCACGGTTAAGCTGAGATAATGCGGGACTTCTCCCTTTTTGAGTATCACGCCGTTTACGACAATTGTCGGCAGCTCTGCGCTCTCGCGTGTTCAATCTGCGATCGGCAACTGTCACAGAGGCCAGCCCCGCCGCCGCCGAGCTCGGTTGTTAGGCGAAATGCGAAATCCGAAAGTATTAAGCAATGTATCCCATCAAGGAGGAATGTTAATGAAAGATAACATGATGGACAAAGCAACTCACAAAACCCTTGCCCCGCCGCCGCATCTTATCTCATATGCTGTGACAAGGAAATGTAATCTCAAGTGCAAGCATTGCTATAGTGACGCTACTGAAGAACCAGCATCAGATGAGCTTTCAACAGAAGAATCAAAACGACTTCTAGATGAAATTGCAGATTGGGGGATAAAACTGTTAATTTTCGATGGGGGTGAGCCACTCTGCAGGGATGACTTTTTGGACATCGCCAGATATGCCTCCCTGAAAGGTTTGAGAGTTGTCATCGGTAGCAATGGCATACTGATCAACCCGAAGGTGGCTGAACAATTGAAATCCTCAGGCATTATGGCCGTCCAGATATCTCTTGACGGTGCTAAAAGTCAGACACACGATTGGTTTCGGGGCGAGGAGGGCTCTTTCAATAAAGCGATGGAATGTGCTAGGGCGTGTAAGGCAATGGATTTGCCTTTCCAATTTGGCATGACCATCAGAAGAGCCGTACTGGAGGAAATCCCAGATATGTTGAAGTTGGCTGTAGATTCCGGGGCAAGCGCTGCGGAATTCTTTGATCTGGTTCAGATCCCAAGGGTCAAAAAGGAAATCCCAGACGAGGTATTACCACCAGACAAAAGAAAAGAAGTTATGGATTGGCTGGCTGAAGCCCAAAAAGATTGCCAGATAATAATAAGAGTTCCCGGTTGCCCCATGTATCCCCTAATACTTCAGGAGAAGGATATACATCCAAAACATTTTCCGGCTAATTTATTGAAAAGAATCCCATATTATGAAAGAGGTTGTGCAGCAGGAATGCCAAACGGCTATCTCACAATCCTTCCAAACGGGGATGTAATACCGTGCATGCTTCTCCAGATAAAACTGGGTAATGTTAGACGTGAAAGCATCACACGAATATGGGACAGTTCTCAAATTCTGTTAAAGCTTAGAAATCGAAACTTGTTGGAGGGGGAATGTGGTCGATGTACTTATAAAGATACATGTGCCGGGTGCCGTGGAAGGGCTTATGAAGAAACGGGTAATATGCTGGCGACAGATCCTGGCTGCTGGTTCAACAAGGGGGGGGTAGTTTAAGATCTCTGGATGTGCTGACAGTAATGAGCCAGGCCAGAGAAAGATGACGGAATAGGGTCGAATAGGAGCCCGGCTCTAGACTTTTGATGTTTTTGAGTCCAAAACAAAGCTCTAACGCTTTCACCGACGCGCGCGTCGTTCAGCCCTGCCGCGATCTGCCCGTATGACTGTCCGCGACGCCTTGCCTATCGAGAAGCGTGCCCAGGACAAGGCGCTTACTTAAGAGGCTACGATGCGCGTGATGGCCTTCTTTCTCATGTCCTTCTTTCTCCGCATTTCTGAAACACGAAACAAATGCATCCAGTGCTTGAGTGTCATCTAATCTAGTCTCGGACTCCTCATAGAATTTTGTTTTGACTTCTGCAAGCGCGTGACTCAATAACTCCGCGTCGCTGCCTGTTAAGACTAGTCCCGTCTCAATCATCTTTTCCCTCCTCGTATCGGTCGGTGCGATCAACAAACGCATCTCGGTCGTCCTCGAGGTCAGAAGCGTGGTCCCTACCGGAGCTGTCCCAGGGGTCACGCTCGGGCCTTTCAAGAATTTTTTGGTCTGTTTCGTTCATTCTCGCCTCCCGAGAACGAGCGACGGCAGAAAAAACAACAAGGGAATCCCAAACTTTAAATCGGGAGACGTTCAACAGTCCCTTGTTGAGAATCTGCACGGGACGGGGTTGTTTGCTTTGGCCGGCATGCCCCGTCTCGTCCCCTTGACACGTCCTTGTTTTTTACATGCACAACGTTACCTAATAGCTTGATCGGTTTTTTCTGATGTCAGTAATAGAGTCAAATTGG
Organism: Halobacteriota archaeon; assembly: GCA_049578125.1. Classification (GTDB taxonomy): domain Archaea; phylum Halobacteriota; class Bog-38; order Methanoflorentales; family Methanoflorentaceae; genus Methanoflorens. The sequence continues at coordinate 2,398 of JBAULJ010000045.1, read as the reverse complement.
CCTTATATGAGCAAAAGAAGGATGCACAAGGGGATAACGGTGTACCTCCTTCGTGAGTCAAGCACATTTATAGAAGTGATGACACCGCTTTTATGCGCTTGAGGTGTAGCCCTGAAAAAATCTGACATGGGTTTTGCGTCATCATTGCTAATTGAATCAGAGTACCTGACCTCTATCGGCATGCACTTGCCTTTCAGTCGGATGATGAAATCGACTTCTTGTTGCTTCTCATTTGTCCAATAAAAGACCGAACTTGAAGGCGTAAAATGCGGATCGGGATGCGCGATAAACATAAGACGGGAAAGATGGCTACTTACTACGCTTTCGATGAGTGCGCTTCTGTTTTCGCGGGAGCGTAGGTATTCAAGACTTAGCTCAAACGAATTCTTTCCAAAAATCCAGCCTCGACAAGCGTGGAATATGAAAGGATCTTGAACGTAGATCTTTTTCTCTTTTCGGTATTGTGGCATCCCCCTCTTTTCACCGAGGCGATAGAAAACCCCCGCCACGTAACTATCTTCCAAAGTGATGGCGTAATCCTCTACGGTGCGCGAATCCGCGATATCAGTCAATTGTTTGAGAGCGTTCCAACTGGTACGAGAGCGCGTGCTCTCGATTATGCCCCTTAATACCTGCCGTGCATAAACCTCTCTGTGCCGCCACCTCGCGAGGTCACGCACCAGGTTGCCGATGAACATATCGTAGGTGTCATGCTCAATTTTACGGCCTGATATGTATTGGTGGGCTGCCTGAGCAACCCCTCCTGTAATCAGGTATTGTTCAAGTAGCTGATTGAGGTCTTTTGTGAAGATTTTTAACTGATCTACTTCAGGCGGGATATTGCCGTCCGCTAAGCATGAAAACATCTCAAGCCGCTTTTCTGATCGAAAGAGGTTCAAATCCTCGATTACTGCCTTCAGCTTATCGTCGATCGTCTCAACGTATTCCGAGAACTTTGCGGGAAGGAGCACTTTATCCGGCGTCTTGTAAGTCAGCCGCTCTACGTGCCCCCTCCGGCCGGCAAGCGACTCTGAAGCGCCCTTAAGATCGATGCTATGCGATCCCGTAAGAAGTAGCGTGCACCCCTCAAATCTGCCTGCGTCGGTGAGGCTTTTTATCGCTTTTTGCCAGTCTCTCAGCGATGAAACTTCGTCGATGAAAAGGTACGCGCCCCCCTCATCTGACTTTTGCTGAGAAAGATACGTATCGATGACGTCGGCAAGCTGGCGAGGGGAGTCTAGCAAGTCACACGGATAGAAGAATATGTTTTGGGGGGACGACGCCTTGTTTGAGAAGCGACTTTATTTTTAGTTTAAGTAGCGTCGTCTTGCCGATTCGTCGGGGCCCTCTTAAGATATAGGTTACGTCCTCATCCTCAAACGTTTTCATCAGGCGAGGTTGCCATTTGAACGTGGAGTGAGACCAGTCGAGCATATTGGGGTCGTCTGGAGAAATATCTCCTGTTTTCCACCACTCATTCCAGTCTGCTAAGTCACCAATACTCTTGTCTAAGGGAGGCACGTGTCGATTATATGTGCCATGGGTTATAAGAAACTTCGGATTGTAATCCAAACTTGTTTATAAAGGACTTCGGATTGTAATCCAAAAAATAATGAATCTGAATTACGAGGTAGATTTTTATGGCACCCTATTTACATCCTTAATGCCTAGAATGTGGCGAAGTTGCTGAGACGAAAAAACTGGGTTGCGAATGACAAACCACGAAAATAAGTTATATCACTTCGTACTGCCGTACTAGTCGCAACACCGCATACAACTTCTCCTTATGGGTAGTGGTGTGGCAAACCGCCGGGGTCATGTCATGGCTCCGGCTCAAGCTTCTTAGCCGCATGCGATTAACAGATTGCCGGGAGCACCTTTTTTCAGTCGCAATTTCGTTTTCGCTCAAGCAAGCAGATAGCCCGTCATGATTTTTAAGGTAGATCCGAGCTATAATAGCGCAGCGTGTTTCTCCTTCGTGATTTGTTTTTTCCTTGCGTCTGGCTTATTACCGTCCACGCGCTACGTAATTTGATGATACTATGACCGACGAAAAGAAAAAAGAGACAAGAATCGCCATGGAAGAACGAGAAGAACGACGCAAGTATGCCTTCGAGGCAATCGTTACGCCCAAGGTGATCGACCGGGGGCGCCACTGGATCACCGTCCAGCTGAAGAACGTATCAACGGAGCCCCTCGTCGACGTGGGCGCGACGCTGTATACCACTAACTCGCACGATATCGACGTTTTGCCAGGCGGCTCGTTTCATTTCGTGAAAGAGTTGCTCCCTCAAGACACGGAAGTGCTCAACTTCCACGTTTTTGCGAACCACACTGGATGGGTCTATCTGCACGTCACGGCGTACCGCTACGGTGCTTTCGTGAGCTGGTACTCTCC